>JADHXF010000075.1 GCA_016783105.1 Dehalococcoidales bacterium
ATCATTTACCACTACCGCGGCGCCTTCTCTCGCCAGAGTGGTAGCGATAGCCTGACCAATCCCCTGGCCGGCACCGGTGACAATGGCTACCTGTCCTTTTAGCCTCATTTTCCATCTCCTTTTTTACTTCACATAATGTATTCTTAATTATAGACCTGTTCAGGCAAATGTCTAATGATTATACGATAAAAAAGGCGCTGACTGTATAAGTAATGGCCAATCATTCTTCATTGACGACGATGCGGCTGCCGTCAAAGAGCGGCACAATGCGGTATTTATCTATCTGGCTGGCATATTCCAGGTCAGCGGCAAAGCCGATATCTTTGAGGTAACGACCATGTTCGCTGGCAGCGAAAACGGCAAGCGGTTTTTCACGGTTCGTCCTGGAATATTCGGCAGCCGATACAGCGGCGTCGCTGAACTCAGGAAATATGCCGGATTCAGTAAATTCGGATTGCAAGCGCTGTGCCATCAATCCGGCGCAGTAAAAGTCCTCCAGCGATGGCTGGCCATGACGCCCCGCACAGATGAGGAGGATTCTCTTCAGTGCCTTGTTCGCCGCTGCTCTCGCCACGGCTGCGGACACGGCGGATAAGTTGACCAGCGCCGCGAGGTACACGGGCCTGGCGCTGCCTCGAAAAGCCCGGCGCAGGGCGGGCGTACCGTTGGTGGTTGAGAAGTAAATCACCCTGCCGGGCATTTTGCTTGAGTCAAGATATTCGATAGGGGAGTTCCCCAGGTGGAATCCGGGAATGCGCAGACCTCTTCTTTCACCACCGAGCAGGAAAGGGATGTTATCTCCTGATTTCGCGCGGCGTCGGGCCTCGGCGGCCGTAGTGCAGGGGCGAACCTCGCTGGCACCGTGCGCCAGTGCCGTAACTATGGTGGTGGTGGCGCGGAGGACGTCAATAACCACGCACAGTGCGTCTTCAAAACGAACTGGCAGCAACCGTGGCGTTGAGACGATATCTATTTTCATGCTCTGGATTAACAATTGCGGTGAATTAGGCGGAACCGGTAAAAGTATAGCATATAGCTGGCCTGAGGCATAAATAGCTTCGAAGTATTGCTGTGCCGGCGTTCTCAGGGGAAATGGTAGCCTGGATATAGAGAGGCGGACACAGCCCAAGGCCGGCCCGCCTTCTTTAATTTATCTTATTATTTACTTAGTTAGTCACCAATCATCAGTCCGGGTAGCCAGGTGATTATTTGTGGGAAAACGGCCAATAAAATAATAACCCCCAGGACTATGAGGACGTAGGGTATAACGCCTCGTATTATGTCCATCACCGTTACGCCCAGGGAAGGGTCAGCGGCGCCGCGGCAGATGTAAATGCCCATGGCGAATGGCGGCGTCATGAAGGAGGTCTGGAGATTGACGCAGACCATGATGGCTGCCCAGATTGGGTCAAAGCCCAGCGCTGCGAAGATGGGGGTGATGATGGGCACCATGATGAAGAGAATGCCAATCCAGTCAATGAAGAAGCCCAGCAGGAAGACGACGAACATGATGACGCCGAAGGCGCCCCATCTGCCACCGGGCATGCCCATAACCCATCCGGTCACCACCTCGTTGCAGCCAAAGCCAAGGAAGACGCCGACGAAGGCGAAGGACATGCCGCCGACGAGGAAGATGAACCCGGAGAGCCTCAGCATCGTTGTCAACACCTCTGTCAGAACCTTGAGGTTGAAACGGCGGTAGCACATGGTCAGTATGATGGACATGAAGGCACCGGTAGCGGCGGCCTCGGTGGGTGTGGCAATGCCCAGGAAGATGACTCCCAGAACGGAGAAGATGAGGATGCCCGGCGGCACCAGTGAGACAAGCAGCATTCCCGTCTTCTTCATGAAGGGAACGTTCCTATCTTCAAGAGGCACCGGCGGTGCTATGTCCTTCTGCGCGAAGGCGCGTATAACAATATAGATGGTGTAACAGGCAGCAATCATGAAGCCGGGGATAAAAGCGCCGAAGAACATCTTGCCCACCGATATCTCCGCCATCGGCCCGTAAACCACTATCATGACGCTGGGGGGTATAAGGATGCCCAGAATACCTCCGGCGGTAACAGCACCGGCGGCGAAGCTCTTAGAGTAGCCCCGCTTTATCATAGAGGGCAGGGCAACCAGCGTGAGCAGCGTTACCGAGGCGGTGATGACGCCAACGGTAGCCGCCATAATCGTACCCACGATGATAGTAACCACCGCCAGCCCGCCGCGGAACCCTCCCAGCCAGAGGTAGAGAGTGGCATAGAGCCGTTCAATTAGTCCCGAACGTTCCAGCATCGCCCCCATGAAGACGAAGAGGGGCACCGCCAGCAGGACGCGGTTGACCATCAGCCGGTAAATGCGCAGGTAAAAAACGCTGCCTACCTGCTCCTGCCAGAGAAAGATGCCGAAGATAATACCAAGAAAGCCGATGATGTAGGCCAAGGGGAAACCGGTTATCACCAGAACCAGGACGCCAGCGAGCATCGCAATAGTAACGAACTCAGGATTTAATTCAGGCATATTCCTTCCCCTTTATGACATGGTATACGGCGCGGTAGAGGTTGGCCAGGCCCTGTATGAGCAGCAGCGCGAAGCCGAGTAAAATCATCGTCCGGAGGGGGTACCACGGCGGGTACCAGTAGCCCTCCACGCTTTTCTCCATCACGCCCCAGGACCACCACATCTTGATCCAGGCGGAGCGCACGATCAGCAAAATTGTGGGGAGAAAGAACACGAGGCCGCCGACAGAATCAATGATGGCCCTCTTACGCGGTGATATGTGGATATAGAACACGTCCACCCGGACGTGGCCGCGGATTTTCTCCGTATAGGCATAGCCGAAACAATACAGGGACATCCCGAGGGCGATGCCAACCTCGTAGCCCCATATCGTCGGAGCGTTGAATACGTAGCGGGCAACAACGTCATACACCACGACCAGTATCAGCAGAAGCCCGAACCAGCGGGCAATATTTCCTGCCTTCTCGCTAGTAATATCAATAATATTGAGAATTTTTTTCATCGCATTCCATTCTCGTTAATGTTGCAGTCCCCTGCTTCGGTTTCCCGAAGCAGGGGACTTTTGGCAACTACATGCGCTCCCAGGTGCCACGGACTACTTTCTTGAAGTTCTGAATTGATTTGTAGGTCTTGTCGAAGAAGGGGTCCGCAGCCGCGCGCTCGGCATAGAGAATATCCGCCCTTCTGACCACTTCATCAGAAACTGACTGCGGGATGAACTCTAGCGGGACGCCCTGCGACTCCCACAGCGGTACAGACGCAAGGTCTGTCATGACCATGAAGCGGTAGTAGTTTATGCCTGCCGCTGCGCCCATCTCGTAGCATATCTTCTTCAGGTCGTCAGGAAACTCGTTCCAGGTATCGCGGTTCCACATCTGGGGCTGCCACTCCTGGGGCTGGCGGGATGACCCGACATACAGATGGTCGACGACTTCATACATCGCTATCGAGTAGTCGTAGCCGGGAGAGCTGAGCTGGTAGGCGTCGAGCACGCCGCGCATCAGGGACTCATAGGTCTCCTCGGTGCTGAGCGTGACCACGGAAGCGCCCATATCGGTGAAAATCTTGCCGTCATCGCCGGCAGTCCTGATTGTCAGGCCCTTGATGTCAGCTGGCCCGGTGATTGCTTTCTTGGAGCCGAGGAATGCCTCGGGCACGGTCTGGAACCCGGGACCCCAGACCACATTGTAGTCCGCGGTCATCTCTTCCAGCAGGTCCAGGCCCTCTTCCTGCATCCAGAAGAACTGCTCGGTGGGGGTGAGGCCGGCAATCTGGTAGGTGAACAGGTTGCAGGCGGGGCCGAAGCGGTCCATCCAGTACATGGTGCAGGTGGTGGCGAAGTCAAGCACGCCTTCGTTAACGCCGTCAAGCTCCACCATGGACGGGACTATCTCGCCGCCCGCGTGAGGGGGCATCGAGAACCGGCCGCCGCTGGCAACCTCAAGGTTTGCCTGAAACTCGGCTACTCCCTTGCAGAAGGTGGAGCCACCGCCGGCGTGACACTGGGCAACCAGATTCCAGACTTTAGCAGGCTGTGCTGGTGCCGGAGCGGGAGACGGTGCTGGTGATGGTGCGGGAGCCGGTGCCGGTGCTGGAGCTGGAGCCGGTGCTGGAGCTGGAGCCGGAGCCGGAGCCGGTGCTGGCGCAGGAGCCGGTGCGGCGCAAGCTGCAGCAATGAGGCTGACAATTACTAGTAATGCTATTAACCCTAATACTATCGATTTTCTCACTAAGTTATACCTCCTATACTGATCAAAATACAGCATTAACCGAAGTAATGGCTATAACTGAACTTAACCACCCCCTTTTTGCATATCTCTGCTCGACTCATTATACACTAAAAGCAAGCGTTGTAAAGCGCCACTTTAGCTTCTGAAGCTCAGTAACGCTTAAATTTCAATTTTTGACGTTAGGTGAAGTTATGTTTGTTGATTGAACAGCTTTCTATATTCTGAATAAGTTACTATATAAAATAATATCAAAGAGCATAATTGTCAAGAGCATATAGGTAGGATTGCTTTATTTTTTTATTCTGACATGTTCAGTAGCGGGTAGCCACGATGGTCTCCGGCTAATTCTGAGTTACAGGGATTTTCAATATATCATTCATTTTTACTATCCGATAATTCAGCCTCTAAGGAGCTTATGGTAGCTTCAGCCTTTTCCAGCTCAATCTGCAAATCACTCTTTTCTGCTTCAAGCGTGGAAATCCGGGTTTGTTGCGAGGATATTAAAAATTCCTGGGTAGCCAACGTCTGCTCGAGGTCACAATTAAATTGTACCAGTCGAGACATCTCATCGTGCTGGCTGCTTAGTTTTACAGCGTAGCTTTCAAGCATGGGCGTATAGATAAAATAATTAGCTAAAAATGCCAGTACGCTACTGGCTAATAAACAGGTTAATATAATTAGCACTATCTTTTTCATGGCTATCCTCTCCTCTGAAGGGCTGCCGTATTTCTGAAAGATTATAGTGTCAGCTTGAATCAAGCTTTACAGGAACAGAAAAATCGTCTGACAACAACACTATTCGATACGGTCTGGGTTAAAATTGTAAAACTTATAGGTTCGCAAGTCAACGAAAGAAGTACTTCCAAAGGGCAGCTTCTTTCTTCTTAACAAGCTGATGAAGCAACAGAAAAACGTTCCTGTTTCCAGACAACAATGTAGGATGATTATGTCTTGGTGACAGATTTTGATGGCAGTATTTTATCTTTTGATAATAAATAGCGTTTTATTTCACTTCTGCCAGAACTGTACGCTCAATTTCAAACACTGTTAAATCACGGCCTTTGGGTTTAATATAGCGTTCAAGATACTCTTCATGACCAACATCTTCAATTAGATGCAGGGAATATTGTGACAAATAATCACGTATCTCGGCAGGCTCAAAACCGCAAAACCAGAGGAGTTTCTTCTTATTAAGAGTCAGTTTATACAGGCTATTTAAACCATCGGGGATATGGCTGCCATCAATAAAACTTTTTAGAACGTAGGTAAAAACAATCCTGCTGCCAGCGGCAGCCCGGGCAACATATTTTAAGGTATTATCAACTGCTTCTCTAGAAATATACTGTGTTACCCCTTCCCATATAAAAAGAGTTTGTGAAGATAAAGTATATCCTGCTTTCTGCAACTCTTCACCGATATCCTGACTATTGAAATCAACGGGAACAAGTGAAACATTGGGAGGAAGTTCTCCGATGCTTTTATCGATGTAGGCTCTTTTGACTTTCTGTAATTCCGGGAAGTCTAATTCAAAGTATTGTATATTTTCAATACCGGGAATACGGAAAGCACGGGTATCCATACCGGCTCCCAGGTTAACAACTGTTCCAGCTCCTTCCTTGATGGCATTGCTTAATACATCATCTATATAGCGTGTGCGGCAAATCAATCCCCCGATTACTCCAGGTGTTAATTTCTCTCTTATCTTTATTAAAGAGTTCAATATTTTGGGAGAACGCATTAAAATCACCCAGAATTTCCAAAAAGGCGATAGGAATTTCTCAGAATAGGGGTCTTCAAAAAGTTTTTTATCTTCTGGCAATAGATTTTCCATCGCTCGCATCACAGCAGGACCATAGCCGGTAGAACTTGCTTTCATAATATCTCCTTATATTGCAATAGTATAAATTATATGAGAGAAAGTCTCCATGTCAATTGATGAATCTTCCTTTTTACCACTAACCGGCATTACGAATTGTTTTATTACTTTTCAGACTCTATGATAAGATAACTCCAGCATGAAGTGATAAACAAAAGAAAAAGGGGGATAAGAGAAAGTGACAGAACTCGGTGCCTATTATGCTTTGGGTAAATGTGGCAGATTTGTCCCGGTGAGGTTAAAAACCCATACTGACATTGCCAGTGGTCTGAGGGCAGTTTGCGAACAAAACGGGATTAAATACGGAGCTATCGATGGCATCGGCAACGTACGCCAGTTGACCTATCAATTATTAGTGCCCGATTCCAGGGCGAAGCACGGCGTGCGCCTGGACGAGCCCCAGGTTATTCCCGGCCCTCTAGAACTGCTTAATCTCAAGGGCGTCATCTTCCAGTCGGAAAAAGGTGAGACACTGATTCACCTGCACGGCATTTTCTCAG
>JADHXF010000019.1 GCA_016783105.1 Dehalococcoidales bacterium
GGGGTGCCTTAGAAGTGCGAATATGGTGGGAAGACCGAATGGTGCAGTCGGTTATTTACCCGCTAAAGGAGTTCCCAAGAGTCCAGTTTTGAATAATTAGGCAGTCCTAGACAGTCTAATTTTCAACAATCCCTAACAGTACTGGCCCTTCTATATTGCTGCCTGATAAGAGGGTATGCTATACTGTTAAGCGATATATCTAATTCCAGACGGGAAAAGGGGGGGAGAATTTGCCGGATACAACGACCATCAAGCAACTTTTGGAAGCGGGTGCTCACTTTGGGCATCAGACGGGGCGGTGGCATCCCCGTATGAAGAACTACATCTTCACCAAGCGCAATGGTATTCATATCATTGACCTGGAAAAGACGGCGGTTATGCTGGACAGGGCCTGCGAGTATGTCCGGGAACTGGCTGCGGAAGGCGGCACTATCCTGTTTGTTGGCACCAAGAAACAGGCTCAGGAGTCAACCGTGGAAGAGGCGCAGCGCTGTGGCATGCCCTACATTGACCAGCGCTGGCTGGGGGGGATGTTGACCAACTTCACCACCATACAGGCGCGCATTGACCATCTGGTACGCCTTGAAGACCAGCAATCGAGGGGGGAATTCGGGCGCCTGACCAAAAAAGAGATTCTAAAGATTGATGAAGAGATTTTGAAACTGAATAAGCAGATGGGTGGCATCAAGGAAATGACCAGTCTGCCCAGTGCCCTGTTTATCGTTGATCCGACGAAAGAAGGTATCGCACTCGCCGAGGCCAAACGAATGGGAATACCGGTGGTGGCCATCGCGGACACAAACTGTAACCCCGAGGTGATAGACTATGCCATCCCGGCGAATGATGACGCCATCCGCGCCATAAAGCTGATATGCAACAAGATTGCCGATTCCGTTCTGGAGGGCAAGGCTGGTTTTGGCGAAGTGCCGGTGGAAACAGCGGAGACGGAAGGAGTGGGGGAAGCTGAAGCACTGGAGACGATGGAGCCTTTGATTTTTACGCCGGAAGAGGAATAAGGAGGCCCAGTTTTGGAAGTATCTATAGAGCTGATTAAAGAATTACGAAACCAGTGTGGTGCTGGGGTTATGGAGTGCCGGAATGCTCTGTTTGAAGTGGAAGGAGATGTGGAAAAGGCTCTCCAGGTTTTAAAGGAAAGAGGTCTGCTCAAAGCCGAGAAAAAAATCGACCGTGTCACCACGCAGGGGTTGATTGAAGCTTATATTCACGCCGGAGGGCGGATAGGGTCGCTGGTTGAGGTAAACTGCGAGACCGACTTCGTGGCGCGCACCGATGAATTCAAGGAGCTGGCGCATGAACTGGCCATGCAGGTTGCCGCTCTTGCACCGCAGTATATATCCGAGGAGGATGTCCTCGAAGGAGCCGACATTGAGCCTCAGACTGCCTGTCTGTTGCAGCAACCTTACATCAGGGACCCCGGAAAGACCGTTCGTGATGTAATCGTTGAAGTCATTGCCAAGGTAGGTGAAAATATCAGGGTAACGCGCTTCTCCAGGTTTGAATTAGGCATAAGGGACTAGTGGGATGGCTGAAACCAAATACAAACGAGTGCTCCTCAAGCTCAGCGGTGAGTCCTTTGCCGGGGGAAGTAAGTTTGGCATTGACATCGACACTCTTACCAAGGTGGCCAAACAGATCAAGAACGTGGTGGAGATGGGGGTGGCGGTGGCTATCGTCGTCGGTGGGGGTAACATCTGGCGTGGTGATGAAGCCGAGGCAAACGGCATCGACCGTGTAACCGCAGACTATGCCGGAATGCTGGCCACTGTCATCAATGCCCTGGCTCTCCAGGACACACTGGAGAGAGAAGGCGTCCACACACGAACGCAGTCGGCGATTGGCATTAATCAGGTGGCCGAACCATATATCAGGCGCCGCGCTGTCAGGCATCTGGAAAAAGGCCGGGTGGTCATCTTTGCCGGCGGTACCGGGAATCCCTATATGACCACGGACACCGCCGCGGCGCTGCGGGCAATCGAGATTGGTGCGGAAGTCCTGCTCATGACCAAGAACAAAGTAGATGGCGTTTACAGTGCTGACCCAATTAAAAACCCGGATGCGAAAAAATTTGATCGCCTCAGCTATCTGGAGGCACTTAACCTCAGGCTTGAGGTGATGGACGCCACCGCCCTCTCCCTTTGTCTGGAGAATAAACTGCCCATCATTGTGTTTGACCTTCAGGCACCCCACAGCATGGAAAAGGCGGTCAGGGGTGAACCGATTGGCACCCGGGTGTCAAGCGGGTAGGGTAACATGGTTAGCGATGCGCTGCAGAACATAGAAGGCAAGATGCGGGCGTCTGTCAGTGGCCTGCGGAAAGAGCTGGCGACATTGCGCACCGGCCGTGCCACGCCGGCACTGGTCGAGCACATCAGGGTGGACTACGCTGGTGTGCCCACACCCATTCATCAGATTGCCGGCATTTCCGTGCCTGAGGCCAGCCTCCTCCTTATCCAGCCATGGGACAAAAGCAGTATTCGTGAGATTGAGAAAGCCATCCTGAAGTCTGACCTCGGTTTCAATCCGACCAATGATGGAAATGTAATCAGAATAAGCATCCCGCCGCTTTCCGAGGAAAGGCGTCAGGATCTGATCCGGGTGGTGCGGAAAAGGATTGAGGAGAGAAGGATAGTGGTGCGTAATCTGAGGCATGAAGTTATGAATGACCTGAAGACCATGGAAAAGAATAAAGAATTATCTGAGGATGAACATAAAAGAGCCCTCAGCCAGCTGCAGAAGCTCACTGATGTCCATATCGCTGAAATTGACCAGGCCGGACGAGACAAGGAAAAGGAGCTTCTGGAGGCATAGACCCCAGAGTATGCTGATAATACCGGGGAAGAATCGGGAGCGATGAAACCACTCAAGCAGCAGGTAAAACAATTGCCAGTTCATGTGGCCATTGTACCTGACGGGAATGGGCGCTGGGCGGAGAAACGCGGGCTGCCCAGGCTTGCCGGGCATCAGGCGGGCGTGAAGAAGATGCGCACCCTGGTAGAGTATCTCAATGACCTTCAGGTAAAGTACGTTACCCTCTACGGGTTTTCCACCGAGAACTGGGGCCGTCCCGGGGAGGAGATAGAAGGGTTATTCCGTATCCTCAAGGAGAGGATTGACCAGGATGTCCCCAAGCTGCACAAGAAGGGCATCCGGGTTCGCCATCTCGGGAGGCTTGGAGAGCTGCCTGACTGGCTGCAGAGCTCAATTCGGCGTGCCGAGGAACACACCAAGGATAATACCGGGTTGACGATGAGTCTGGCTTTCAACTACGGTGGACATGTTGAGATAATTGATGCGGTTCGCCGCATCATCGCTGAAGGCATCCCGCCGGAAAAGATAGATGAGAAATTGTTCAGTGGCTATCTGTATACCGCCGGTATTCCGTATGTAGACCTTTTAATCCGGACCGGCGATGAATGGCGCCTCAGCAACTTTTTGCTGTGGCAGACCGCCTACAGCGAATATTACTTCACCGACGTTCTCTGGCCCGACTTTTCCAAAGAGGACATGGACAAGGCGCTGATTGCCTACAGCCAGCGGGAACGGCGCTTCGGCGCGCTTTGATATAAGGCATGCTCAAAAAAAGGGTCATAACCGCACTATGGGGCCTTCCCCTCCTTATTGCCGCCGTCTGGTTTGATAAACCTCTGCCCTGGTTCACTATCTTTATCGCTATCTGGGGGCTGCTGGCCGCTTACGAATTCTACCGGCTGGTGGGCGTTTCCGGTATCTATTCGCTGACTGTCTTCGGGCTGCTCTTCACGCTTCTGATCATAGTGAGCCCGCACTGCCCGTCCCCGTTTGCGGCTCCGCTGCTGGTGACGCTGGCCGTCGTACTGCCGCTCATCTGGCTGGTGCTGCGCCAGCGCGTTGAGGGGGCTTTTACGGGCTGGGCGTGGATGGTGGCCGGGTTTCTCTACGTGGGCTGGATGCTTAGCTTCCTGGTAGATTTGCGGCTTGAGGCTGGCCGGAACTGGGTATTTTTCGCCCTTTTTATCACTTTCGGCTCCGATACCATCGCATACCTCGTCGGTCGGGTGCTGGGCAAACACCGCCTCGCCCCCAGGATAAGCCCGCATAAATCATGGGAGGGAACAATCGGAGGACTGCTGGGAGCGGCGGCAGTGAGCCTGCTGTTTACGCTGTCAACACCGTTCCAGATAACGCTGAGTATCGGGCAGGGAATGGTGCTGGCTCTGCTGGTGAGCATTTTCGGGCAGATTGGCGATTTAGCGGAGTCGTTGCTCAAACGTAACACGGGCGTGAAAGAGTCGGGCGCTTCAATTCCGGGGCATGGCGGTTTTCTCGACCGGATGGACAGCGTTGTCTTCGCCGGTGTTACCGTATATTTATACCATACCTTGGTCATTCTATAATTGCAGCTGGAAGCTGTGGCGCTTTTTAAAATACGAAAGTTCAGGGAGGTAAAACACGAATGATTGTCGGCAGCGGTAAATTCAAGTACGAGCGCGTGGAAGGATGGGCCAAGGTACCAGAGTACTTCAACGTTGATGACCCGGTTGACATTGCTACCGATTCGCGGGACCGCGTCTATGTTGGCTCCAGGGGCAACCACCCGATTCTTATCTTCGACCGCGACGGTAGTTTCGTCTCCTGCTGGGGTGAGGGACATTTAATGGACCCCCACGGACTTTACGTTGGCCCGGATGATAAGATATATATCGCCGATGCCAGGACGCACACGGTGGAGAAGCGGACGCTGGGTGGCGAACTGCTCATGACCCTGGGCACCAGGTTCCGTGCCATGCCCATCATGACCAATGCCCCTTTCAATCAGCCAACGGCAGTGGCGCTGGGGCCAAAAGGAGAGATGTTCGTCGCCGACGGTTATGGCAACTTTCTGGTGCACAAGTTCTCGCCGGAAGGGAAATTGCTCAAGACATGGGGTGAGCACGGCAATGGCCCCGGGCAATTCGAGCTGCCCCACAAGCTTGATATAGATAGTCACGGTCGGCTCTATGTCTGCGACCGGAACAATGACCGCATACAGATTTTCAATCTCGATGGTGAGTTCATAGAGATGTGGACCGACCTCCAATGGCCGCAGGATGTCTGCATTGATAAGAAAAACGACCTTGTCTACGTGGTGGAGAGCCACATGCACCAGACATCCGAACCCAGGGTTACCGTACGCGATTTAAAGGGTAATATACTGTCCGAGTTCGGCGGATACGAGCACGAAAGAAAAGGAGTTCTGGAGAACTCTCATACCATATGCGTTGATTCACACGGCGACATTTACATTGGCGATATCGTCAAGGTCAAGCGACTTATGAAATTTGCCAGAGTGAGCTAGCGGGTGCGGTATGGAAAGGCTGGCGGCAGGGGCTCGCAAACTGGGATTGGAGCTAACTCCTCAACAGCTTGAGCAGTTCCAGGTCTACTATCAGGAGCTTATCGACTGGAACCGTCGGCTGAACCTGACGGCCATCACCGATTACGAAGAGGTGCAGGTCAAGCACTTCCTCGATTCCCTTACCGTGGTCCCGGCATTGAGGCAGCCACCATCTAAAGATATGAGGCTTATTGATGTCGGCACGGGGGCAGGCATACCCGGGATTCCCTTGAAAATACTATTACCTGATATCCAGCTTGTACTCCTTGACGCTACGAAGAAGAAAGCGAGCTTTCTAGAGCATATCGTGCACAGGCTGGGCCTGAAAGATGTGGAGATTGTGGTCGGGAGGGCGGAAGAGATAGCCCACCAGCCTGAATACCGGGAGGGTTTTGACCTTGTTCTGTCCCGGGCGGTGGCGAATTTACCGGTGCTGGTGGAATTAACCCTGCCGTTTTGTACTGTTGGCGGCAGGTTTATCGCGCAGAAGAAAGGGGACTTAGAGGCAGAGGTGCAGGCGGCACAGCGGGCGATTTCTCTCATGGGTGGAGAGCTAGCCGATGTGAAACGAATCGAACTGCCTGAGTTCGCCGATGAGCGCTGGCTGGTGGTCATTGACAAGGTTGAGAAGACACCACCGCAGTACCCCCGCCGTCCCGGCGTACCGGCCAAAAGACCTCTGGGGTAGCTAATCGTGGTTGCGAAACGGGCTAAACAGTAGTAGAATATCATTGCAGATAGGTAGGTTTCTGGTAAAGTGAGGTGAGGCATATGGAAACCGGAACGTGGAAGGTAAAAACGGGATTGGCTCAGATGCTCAAGGGTGGGGTCATCATGGATGTGGTCAACCCGGAGCATGCCAAGATTGCTGAGGATGCTGGTGCCTGTGCGGTGATGGCCCTGGAGAGGGTGCCGTCTGATATCCGTGCCGCGGGTGGGGTTGCTCGAATGGCCGACCCGACGGTTATTGAGGCCATTATGAAGGCGGTTTCCATACCGGTAATGGCGAAATGCCGGATAGGGCACTTTGTGGAGGCGCAGGTGCTGGAAGCGCTCGGTGTGGACTACATAGACGAATCAGAAGTGCTCACCCCGGCCGATGAGAGTCACCATATCTGGAAGCACGACTTCAAGGTCCCGTTCGTCTGCGGCTGCCGCAACCTTGGTGAAGCCCTGCGCCGTATCGGTGAGGGGGCGGCGATGATTCGGACCAAGGGTGAGGCTGGCACCGGCAACATTGTTGAGGCAGTCAGGCACATGCGTGCGGTGATGGATGCCATCCGCGAGCTGGCCAATACTCCGCAGGAAGAACTGATGGCCAAGGCCAAGGAGATGGGGGCGCCTTTTGAGCTGGTCAATGAAGTGCACAAGACGGGCAAACTGCCTGTGGTCAACTTTGCCGCCGGCGGCGTGGCCACTCCGGCGGATGCGGCGCTGATGATGCAGCTTGGCACGGACGGCGTCTTCGTTGGCTCCGGCGTTTTCAAGTCGTCAAATCCGTCGGCGCGGGCGCAGGCGATTGTCAAAGCCACCACGCACTACAACGACCCGGCAATCATTGCCGAGGTTTCCAAAAATCTGGGCGAAGCGATGCCCGGTCTGGATATAAAGCAAATTCCGTCTGAGGAGCTGCTGGCACCGAGAGGTTGGTAATATGAAGATTGGCGTCCTTGCCTCGCAGGGAGCCTTTATCGAACATATCGAAAAGCTGCGCCAGCTGGGAGTTGAAGCTATGCCCGTCCGCTTGCCCGAAGAAATTAAGGGGCTGGACGGGCTCATCATTCCCGGCGGTGAGAGCACGTCCATCGGGCGACTGATGCGGGATTACAAACTCACGCAGGCGATTCTGGACCAGGTCAAGAACGGCATGTCCGTATTCGGCACCTGCGCCGGCATGATTCTAATGGCCAGAAAAAGCAACGACGCTTACCTGGAGCCGCTGGGACTGCTGGGCATTACTGTCAGGCGCAATGCCTTTGGACGGCAGCGGGAGAGCTTTGAGACGGAATTAAATGTGCCGGCACTGGGTGAGAAACCCTTCCCCGGCGTTTTTATCCGTGCTCCGCTGATTGAACAGTTCAACGGGACGGTGGAAGTACTGGCGCGCCTGGCCGACGATACCATCGTTGCCGTGCGAGATGGCAAAATGCTGGCCCTGGCCTTTCATCCCGAGCTAACTGATGATACGAGGTTTCATCAATATTTTCTGGATATCGTGTCCGAATGATAATAAGTGGTTACCGGAGGGGATAGTTGCAGAAGGTAATTACCGACGATCTGGAGGCATTGCTGGATATCCTGCCACCTCAAATACGGCAGCCGCTCTGTAAACAGAAAGACATCAGTGAACTGCTGGAAGTGGTGCTGGACCTGGGGCGTCCCCCGGAAGCCCGTTTCCCCAGCCGGGAGGTGGCACTCAATCCCAAAGAAATTGACGAGGCGGATATCGACTATGTGGTTTCACGCATCGGCAGCTTTGGTGATGACAACCGGGCCGGGATTGAGCGGACGCTGCACCGCATATCCGCCATCAGAAATCGCAAGGGGCGCATTGTTGGTCTGACCTGCCGTGTGGGCCGCGCCGTTTTCGGCACGATAAAGATAATTGAAGACCTGGTGGAGTCGGGCAAGAGCGTCATGCTGTTGGGCCGTCCCGGCGTGGGCAAGACAACGATGCTGCGGGAAGTGGCCCGGGTGCTGGCCGACGATGTAAACAAGAGGGTGATTATTGTCGATACGTCCAATGAGATTGCTGGCGACGGCGATATCCCTCACCCGGCCATCGGCCATGCCCGCCGGATGCAGGTGAAAACGCCGGCCATGCAGCACGCGGCGATGATAGAGGCGGTGGAAAACCACATGCCCGAAGTCATCGTTATTGACGAGATTGGCACCGAGCTCGAAGCGCAGGCGGCGAGAACCATCGCCGAGCGCGGTGTCCAGCTGGTCGGTACCGCTCATGGCAATACTCTGGAAAACCTGATGCTGAATCCCACCCTCGCCGACCTTATCGGCGGTATACAGTCGGTCACCCTGGGGGATGAGGAGGCGCGGCGGAGAGGCACCCAGAAGTCGATACTGGAACGGACGTCCCCACCCACCTTCGATATTGTGGTTGAAATTCAGGAACGGGACCGTGTGGCCATTCATCCCGATGTTGCCGAGGCGGTTGACGCTATTCTGCGGAGTCATCTCGTTGATACGGAGATAAGATGGATGGATGAAAGCGGTAAAGTAAGGGTGGAAAAACCACCGGTGGAGTCAAGAAAGGGCAAAGAAAAGAAACCGGCCAGTCGCGACCAGCACCGCATTTACCTTTTCGGGGTCAATCGTATCAGGCTGGAACACATGGCCGGGGAGATGAGTCTGGGCCTGGACATCGTTGATAATCTGCGGGAAGCCAACCTGTTTGTTACCTCCAAGAACTACTACCGCCGGAAGCCGCAGAAGGTCAGGGACGCCGAAGAGGCCAACCTGCCGATTTATGTCCTGAAAAGCAATACCCCGCCCCAGATAAGGCAGATGCTGCAGAGTATTTATCCGCTCGCCGGTGCCGGCAAGCGTGACTCATTCCAGGTGGCGCTGACAGAGGCTGAAGAAGCGGTGGAGCAGATAAAGAACGGTAACGAGGGCGAGGTTGAGCTCAGCCCGCAGAGTTCCTATATCCGCCGCCTCCAGCACTTAATTGCCGAACGAAGCGAGATGGCCTCACGCAGCGAGGGCAAAGGCCCGAATAGACGGGTGAAGATTTACAAGGGATAGCACAGTATGGCTTTATTCATTACTTTTGAAGGTGGGGAGGGGAGTGGCAAGAGCGTGCAGGCAAGGGCGCTGTGCCGGAGGCTCTCCCGCCTGGCTATCCCGGCAATATTGACCCATGAGCCTGGTGTAACATCGCTGGGCAGAAAAATTGCGCACTGGCTGAAATGGGGAAAAGACATTGGTATATCGCCGCCGGCGGAGTTGATGTTATTTAATGCCTCCAGAGCGCAGTTAGTTAACGAAGTTATCTTGCCCAATCTGCAGAGCGGTAAAGTGATTATCTGCGACCGCTATGCCGATTCAACCATCGCCTATCAGAGTTACGGCCGAGGGCTGGATTTAACTATGGTCAAGGCGGTCAATGAGGCTGCGGTTCAGGGAGTAAAGCCTGACCTGACCATTTTGCTCGATATGCCTGTGGAGACCGGGCTGGCCCGCAAAAAAGATAAAAAGCCCGACCGCTTTGAACAGGAAAATATCACCTTTCACCGGCGGGTGCGTCAGGGATACCTTGAGCTGGCCAGAGCCGAGTCAGACAGGTGGCTGGTGATTGATGCCGCAAAAAGCAGGGAAGCAATCGCTGAGATTATCTGGCAGAAAGTCAGTCAGTTGCTCTCAAAAAAGCCTTGAGGGGTGTCTAAGAGGGGCGAAGCCCCTTTCTTAATATACTGGCTTGAATGAAAGGTAAACTGGCAGTGAGGGTGAAGTTTCCAGAGCGGTATCAGGCACCGTCCTTTATCGAGGAAGAGGAACTGCTGGCACGGGGAATCAAGCTTATTGCCGGGGTGGATGAGGTGGGGAGGGGCTCAATAGCCGGGCCGGTGGTTGCCGCCGCGGTCATCCTGCCGGATAATATCAGTGCATCGTGGCTCGCTGAGGTAAGGGACAGCAAGCAACTGAGTCCGGTAAAGCGTGAGATTCTGGCCAGACATATCAGGGAAACAGCGATATCGTTCGGCATTGGCGCGGTGAGTCACAGGCTTATCGATACAATGGGTATCGTCAGGGCAAACATGCTGGCGATGAAAATGGCCATAGAAAAGCTGGCGCCGGTGCCGCAGTACCTGCTCATTGACTATCTGCAACTGCCAGCAGTACAACTACCGCAGAAGGGTATCACTAGCGGCGACTGCAAGTGCTTTTCTATTGCCTGTGCTTCCATTGTGGCCAAGGTGGCCAGAGATGAGATGATGGTCAGGATGGACCGATTTTTTTCGGGATACCGGCTGGCGGAAAACAAGGGATACTGTACTGAAGCGCATGTGGCGGGGCTGTCACGGCTGGGGCCTTCACCCATTCACCGGCGGACTTTTGAGCCGGTCAGGGGCTATCTCTAGGCAGGAACCATGAAGCGCCAGGAAACGGGCATTCTGGGGGAAAAGCTGGCGGCGGGATTTCTGCAAAAGCAGGGGTATCATATCCTGCAGACGAATTACCGCTGCCCGGAAGGGGAAGTTGACATTGTTGCCCGATATAAAGACTGCCTGGTTTTTGTCGAGGTGCGGACAAAGCGGAGTTCAGAATTCGGCAGTCCGGAGGAATCAATTACGCCGGCGAAAATGGACAAACTGAGAAGGGTAGCCGCTCACTACCGCCAGAAACACGACGATGTGCCCGCTTCCTGGCGGATTGACGTCGTTGCTATTGAGCTGGACCGGCGGAACCGGCCGCTGCGTATGGAACATATCGAAAACGCCGTTGGTGAAGCGTAAGCCACAGCCAGCTTTACCCCTCTAATCGGCTGTGCTAGAATTAACCCACCTGGAGATGGATAATTTACCCGAGCAGACACTGCGCATCATTGATGCCAATGTGAACCGCATTGGTGAGGGCCTGCGTGTCCTTGAGGATGTCAGCCGGCTGCTGCTCAACAGTGGCGACCTGAGTCAGCGGTTAAAAAACCTGCGCCACGAGCTGGTGAGGACAGAGCGGGCGCTGGAGCGGCGGCTCATTCAGGCGCGGGACGCTGTCGGCGACGTTGGCCGCGATCTTGAAGTGCCGGGGGAGTCAAAGCAGAGGGACTTGCCATCCGTGGTGATAGCCAATTCGCGCCGGGTGCAGGAATCGCTGCGGGTTATGGAAGAGCTGGCCAAACTGCCGGGCACAGTTCTGGACTCGGAAAAGTACAAACAGGCCCGCTTCTCGCTCTACACGATAGAAAAGGAGCTGATGGGCCGGCTGACAGAGTGACGGAGGCGTGCCGCCAGATAATCAAACGGCTTGAGGTAAGAAAATGAGCGGGTTAAGTGATAATCTGGAAAAAATTGCGGAACAGGTAAGGCGAAATTTCACGGAACTGGACGCGGCCAGGGAGAAAGTATTGCCCGGCTGTCGCGAGGTGATTCGAAATTGCAGTCAGGCGATTCGTGCCGTGCACCGGCAGGAGTTCGAGCGGGCAGTGGAACTGCTGAAGACGGCTCGAAGCCTGCTCAACGAAGCGGAACAGACGGTGGCCGACTATAATGAACTGAGTAACACCGGCTTTTTCAGAGATGCGCAGAAGGAATATGCTGAGGGAAGCGTTCTCCTCTCCGTGGTGAACAGGAAGCAGATACCTTCCCCGGAGGAGCTGGGCATAGATGATGCCGCTTACCTGAACGGCCTGGGGGAAGCGGTGGGGGAATTGAGGCGTTACCTGCTGGACAGCATGAGGCAGGGCGATGTATCGAGGGGGGAGGAACTGCTGAGAGTGATGGACGATGTTTACAGCGTCCTGGTGACCATTGACTTTCCTGATGCCATTACCGGCGGACTCCGGCGTACCACGGACATGGTTCGCGGTGTGCTGGAGAGAACGCGCAGCGACCTCACCATCCTTGTCAGGCAGAAGGACCTGGAGAACAGGCTGGAACAAATAAAGGGAGATAGTAAATAATTGCTTATTGACCGTAATCGGAAAATGCGCTAAACTAACATCATCAGTGAGCAAGCTAATAACAATGAAGTGAAGTTTTATAGAAGGCGGTTGTGGACCTGCCTTCTTTTTTAATGTTGAGAGTCGTATTTCAGGAGGTCTAGAGCATGGATGCAATGGTTCTGCGTATACTGATTATTCTGTCGGGTGTACTGGCTCTTGGTTTTGTTGGCTATCTGGTGACAACGATTGTACGCGAGAGCCCGGGGAATGAGAAAATGCGTGAAATTTCCCATGCCATCCGGCAGGGGGCGATGGCCTTTCTGCGCCGCGAATTCACCACCCTGGCCATTTTCACTGTGGTGGTATTCATCATCCTGGCGATATTCATTGACCCGAAACCATATGTTGCCATCGCCTATGCCTGCGGCACGTTTACTTCAGCGCTGGCGGGCTGGCTGGGGATGAACATCGCCACCCTGGCGAATGCCAGGACGGCCAATGCCGCCATCGGGAGCTGGGCCAAGGGGCTGAAAATAGCCTTTTCCAGCGGTGCGGTGATGGGCTTCTGCGTGGTTGGTCTGGGCCTGCTGGGGCTCTCCATCATCGCCTTTATCTGGAATGACAGCCACGTCTGGCTGGGGTTTGCTTTCGGTGCCTCATCCGTAGCCCTGTTTTTAAGGGTAGGCGGTGGCATCTTTACCAAGAGCGCGGATGTCGGTGCTGACCTGGTGGGCAAAGTGGAGAAAGGCATCCCGGAGGACGACCCGAGAAATCCGGCAGTAATTGCCGATAACGTTGGTGATAATGTCGGTGATGTGGCCGGTATGGGCTCGGACCTGTATGAATCTTACGTTTCAGCAATTGCCGCCTCAATGGTGCTGGGAGTCATCGTTCTTGGTACCGGGATAGGCATGCTGCTGCCTCTGCTGCTCAGCGGGGCGGGCATTGTCTGCTCTATAATCGGTGCCCTTTCGGTAAGACCAAAAGATATAGACGCTGAGTTTGAGAAACAGGTCTCTATGGCGCATGGCGCCATGAACCGGGGCGTGTACGTGAGCAACATCCTGATGATAATCGCCAGCTTCTTGATTATCTGGTTCTACGTTGGCGAACTGGGACTCTTCTGGGCGGTGATAGCCGGTTTAATCGCCGGTTTCCTGATTGCAAAGGCGACGGAATACTTCACCTCGGCGGAATACGGTCCGGTGAAAAAGCTGGCCCGGGCGGCGGAGAGCGGGGCGGCGGTGACCATTATCGAGGGTATGGCTACCGGCTTCATGAGTACCGTGATACCGGTTCTCCTCGTGGCGATAGCGACGGTTCTCGCTTATATATTCGGTGGTCTGCTGGGCATCGCCGTTGCCTCGATGGGGATGCTCATTAACCTGGGAATGTTACTGGCCATGGACTGCTACGGGCCGATTGCGGACAACTCGGCGGGCATCGCACAGATGGCCAACCTGGGCAAGAAGGTCAGGGAGCGCTGTGAGGCCCTCGATTCAGTGGGTAATACTACGGCTGCTCTGGGCAAGGGGTTCGCTATTGCCTCGGCAGCGCTGGCCTCACTGGCCTGGCTGGCTACGTATTTTGAGGTCGCTAATGTGGAAATTGCCAGCCTGACCAATGTGGCCGTTATTGCTGGTGTACTTGTTGGCGGTATGCTTACTTTTATTTTCTGCGCTCTGGCAATGCGTGGTGTGGGCGCCGGTAGTTTTGCCATTGTTAATGAAGTTCGAAGACAGTTTCGCGAGATTAAAGGGCTGATGGAAGGGACTGCCAAACCCGATTACGTGCGCTGCGTTGATATCGCCACGAAACGGGCACTGAAATCAATGATGTTACCGGGTATCCTGGTGCTGGCCGTGCCGCTTATCCTGGGCTTTACCCTTGGTCCGCAGGCAGTAGCCGGGCTACTCGTCGGATCGCTGCTCACCGGTTTCCTGATGGCGGTGATGATGGCCAATGCCGGTGGCGCCTGGGACAATGCCAAGAAGTTCATTGAAGCCGGCAACTTCGGTGGCAAAGGCAGCGAGGCGCACAAAGCCGCTGTTATCGGCGATACGGTCGGTGACCCGTTCAAGGATACGGCGGGGCCGTCTCTCAACATACTCATCAAGCTGGTTGGTAAAGTGGCGGTCATCTTCGGGCCGATCTTCGTCATGCTGGTACCGCTTTAAGTTATAAAGCCTTTTCTTGTTACTACATATTTAAAAACGGATTATCACGTCGTTCCGCACCGATGGTTGTCTTTGGCCCGTGACCGGGGTAGACGATAGTTTCATCGGGCAGAGCCATGAGCGTGGCCTGAAGACTATTCATAAGCTGCGCGTAGTCCCCGCCGGGCAGGTCGTAGCGTCCAATGCCGTAATTGAAAAGGGTGTCACCGCTGAAAAGGACACCATGTCCCAGCAGGCAGATGCCTCCGGGAGTGTGTCCCGGCGTGTGAATTACCTTGAAATGCAGCTCACCGATATCTATGCTGTCGCCATCATTGAGCAGTCTGTCTGGAGGGGGCGGGGACGGGCAGTGGAAACCGAAGGTGAGGGCGAGAGCCTGTTGTCGGTGATATTCGGAGTCGCTGGTGTGAACCGCTATTTCGGCCCCGGTGGCTTCCTTAACCTCCTTCAGAGCGGCAATATGGTCAGGGTGTCCGTGGGTGAGGATAATGAATCTTACTGTTAACCCGAATTCTGCAACGTTCTGCAAGATAACTTCCGCTTCATCGGCCGGGTCAATAATAACTCCCTCTCTGGTAGCTTCATCACCGACGATGTAGCAGTTGGATGCCAGTGGCCCGACAACCAGTAATTTCATAATCATGGTGCTCTCCAGTATTAATTCCGATATTGAAAAGCGTCAGCCTTCACTGACGCCAACTCTGCATTTTACCACTATACCCGATTCTGCTCAAGGAAGAGGCTTGTTATTCAGGTATCAGATACGTTAAACTATGTATGATTGCCTCTTCATGTTATCAGCAAAGACGGGGATTCCATTATTCATGTCTGACATTTATCCTTTTCGTGGAGTCCGTTATAACCAGACGATAAAAAGCGAGCTGGCAAAGGTGGTCTGCCCGCCTTACGATATCATCCCTTCGCATATGCAGTCGGAGCTCTATGAGCGCAGTGAACACAATTTCATCCGGCTTGAGCATGCACGGAGCCTGCCTCAGGATACCGCTTCGGAAAGTAAATACACCCGTTCCGCATCTACGCTGGCACAGTGGCTGGCGCAGGGGATTCTCACCGTTGATGAAGCCCCAGCCGTTTACCTCCATGACCACTATTTTCCGTATCAGGGTAACGAATACCGGAGGCGGGGAATTATCGCGCTGGTCAGACTGGAAGAGTGGGAGCGGCGGGTGATACGTCCTCACGAGGGTACGCTGGCCAATCCTAAAAGTGACCGGCTTACGCTGCTGCGCGCGCTCCAGGCCGATACCAGCTCCATTCTGGCTCTCTTTGAAGACCCCGACCAGCGGATTGCTTCTGTGCTGGGAGCCAAAGAGAAGGACGAACCCCTGATTCATTTCAATACCGACAACGGTGAGAAACACGTTCTTCGGGCTATTACTGAAGCGGAAATGCTGGCTCAAATACAGCGGAACCTGGCCCGGCAGCCCCTCTATATTGCCGACGGGCACCATCGCTATGAAAGCGCTCTGGCCTACCGGCAGGAACGTCGTGAGAAGCTGGGACAGACTTCAGGGGACGAGGGTTTCGATTTCGTGATGATGACGCTCGTTGATTTCGCCGACCCCGGCCTGGTTATCCTGCCACCGCACCGGCTGGTACGCGGTTTACCGGCAAATAAGCTGGACGATGTCTGGAGTGGACTGACCTCGTTCTTTCAAATTCAGGAACTGCCGTTCAGCTCGGCTGATGTCTGGTCAAAGGTGAACACCTTTTTAACCGGGGAGGCGGGCCAGGGAAATATCGCACTTATCGGGCCGAGCGGTAAAAATCTCTTACTGCTGAAGCCGCGTGATTTTACATCGCTGAAAAAGTTCATGCCCGGCTCGCGTTCTGAGCAGTATCAGAAGCTGACCGTCAGTATTCTGGACCACGTTATTCTGGAGAAACTTTTGGGCCTGAAACTGGAACGGGAGGCGGAGACACTGGCCTACAGCTACGACCAGTTCGATGCGGCAGACAGGGTTCTCAGTGGAGAATACCAGATGGCGTTCCTGATAAGTCCGATAAGGGCAGACGTTATCAAAAGGATTGCTGATGTCGGCGACCGGATGCCCAGAAAGTCGACCTACTTCTATCCCAAGGTGCCTTCGGGGCTGGTATTCTACCGGATGGCAGACTGGTAACACATTGCTAAACCATTGTGTTCGGTTGACGCTTTAGCTCGCCTTATGCTACCATAGAGACGTTTCAGGAAGTTGGCCAACACGGGGTTTGCAAAGAGCCCTTTTTTCATTTTATCCTTGTAGTAGGCTATATTTAATCAATAAGGTAATTACTGACAGGGAAAAAGACAATGCTGGTCGACGAAGAGCTGGCCCGGTTCTCAGCAGATAAAGACACGCTCCTCACCGTTGGCGTGTTTGACGGCGTGCACCTGGGTCATAAGCATCTGATTTCACAGCTGGTGGGCAAGGCGGAGCAGGAAAACTCGCTGAGTGGGGTGGTAACGTTTCGGCAGCACCCCCAGGAGGTGCTGCACCCTGATATCAAGTTGCCGTTTCTTACCGACCTCGCGCAGAGAGAAAAACTGCTCAGGAATGAAGGGGTGGATATTGTCGTTCCCCTTACCTTTACCGCTGAGACTTCCCGACTTAGCGCACGCGATTTTATCGGTCTGCTCAAAAAACACCTGCGCATGCGTGGTATGGTAGTCGGGCCGGACTTTGCGCTGGGCAGAAAACGGGAAGGCAATGTGGACGCTCTCGGCAGATTAGGGCGTGAGCTGGGCTTCAGCGTCACCGTGGTGCCTCCGGTGGTAATCGATGGAGAGATTGTGAGCAGTACCGCCATCAGACAGGCTCTGGCGGATGGAGATGTACACCGGGTCCGCCGACTGGCCGGTCGCGGCTTCAGCCTCCGGGGCCATGTTGTTGCCGGTGCCGGAAGGGGAGTGGCCCTGGGGTTTCCCACCGCTAACCTGGAGCCTGACCCAGAACAGGCCCTGCCCGCAGATGGGGTCTATGCCAGCCGGGCGGGCATTAACGGAAAGGGTTTTCCCTCCATGACCAATATAGGTACCAAGCCCACCTTCGGTGATAAAAAGCGGGCGGTGGAGGTCTATATTGTGGATTACCAGGGCAACCTCTACGGGCGTGAAATACAGGTCGAGTTTGTGGAGCGGCTGCGCGGGGAGAAGAGGTTTGATAGCGTGGAAGACCTGAAAAAACAGATGGCCGAAGATGTGAAACGAGGCGTCGCCATACTGAGTGCTAAAATGGGAAGGTAAATATGAGTGACCAGGTAAGGAAAATGGCTGAGCAGGAAAAGGATTTCCTTTTGCGGCGGGGAGTAGCCGAGATTATCGTGGAGGATGAAATGATTGAGCTGCTCCGCTCCGGCAAAAAATTGAGATTAAAAGAAGGTTTTGACCCCAGTTTCCCCGATATTCATCTCGGCCACATGGTGTCGCTGCGGAAGCTGCGCCAGTTTCAGGAGCTTGGTCATCAGGTGGTACTTATCGTGGCCGACTGGACAGCCCGGATCGGCGACCCGAGCGGTGTTTCGGTAACCCGCCCGATGCTGACCGTGGAGCAGGTAAGGGCCAATGCTCAGACCTACATGGAACAATTTTTCAAGGTGGTGGATAAGGGGAAAACCGAGGTGAGGTGGCAGAGCGAGTGGTTCGACAAGTTCACCCTCACCGAGGTTATCCAGTTGACCAGTAAGTTTACCGTCGCCCAGTTTCTGGCACGTGATGATTTTAATACCAGATATAATGAAAGGCAGCCGATTGCGCTAACCGAGTTTATGTACCCCCTGCTCCAGGCATATGACTCGGTGGCAATAGAGGCGGATGTCGAGTTCGGCGGCACCGACCAGAAATTTAATTTCCTGGTGGGAAGGGAACTGCAATCCATGCTGGGGCAGCGCCCCCAGCAGTGTTTCATGACGCCGCTTCTGGTGGGCACTGACGGCAGCCAGAAGATGAGCAAGAGCCTGGGGAACTACATCGGCGTGACCGAGCCGCCGGATGAAATCTACGGCAAGGCCATGTCCATCCGTGACGACCTGATTATCCAGTACTTTGAGCTGGTAACTGATGTGCCTGATAAAGAGCTTGAGGAATTCAGGCAGGCATTGAAAAACAACGCCGTCAACCCGATGGAGCTCAAGAAGCGTCTGGCCAGGGAACTGGTCACCCAGCTTTACGACCAGAAAGCAGCCAGTGAAGCTGAGGAACATTTTGAAAAGGTTCATCAAAAAGGAGAGATACCAGAGGATATTGAGCTCGGGACAAAATCAGGCAGCATTCTTCAGGATTATTTAGTGGAGAACAAAATGGCCAAAAGCAGGAGTGAAGCCAGGCGTTTGGTAGAACAGGGTGCCGTATATATTAATGGCGGAAGAGTTACTGATATAAATTATACATTCCCGAAAGATACTATCATACGGGTCGGTAAAAGAAGATTTATTAAATCTACTTAGGATAGGTTCGTTTGCCAGAGTGATTAATACTGATATTGAGGAGAGAGGAAGGTAAATAAAATGGGGCAGTTGCGTATTCCAGGACCGACCCCGTGCCCGCCGGAAGTGCTTCAGGCGATGGCCTGGCAGATGATAAACCACC
The DNA here is from genome assembly GCA_016783105.1 of Dehalococcoidales bacterium. Next base: position 18,759 of record JADHXF010000019.1, read on the forward strand.
GCGGGCCGGAATTCGAGAAGATGCTGCGTGATGTCACCGCCAAACTGAAACAGCTATTCCAGACGAAAAATGATTTATACCTGCTGACGTGCTCCGGGACGGGAGGGCTGGAGGCGGCAATTGTCAACACGCTCTCTCCGGGGGACAAGGTCCTTTCCGTAGCGATGGGCGCGTTCGGCGAACGGTTTACCGGCATGGCAGGGGCGTTCGGTGCCGAGGTTATCCCGCTCCGTGTGGAGTGGGGCAGGGCGGCTGACCCTGATGAAGTCCGGCGTGCACTGCAAAAGGAACCGGAAATCAAGGCTGTGCTGATGACGCATAATGAAACATCGACTGGTGTTACCAATGACCTGGCGACCCTCAGCGACGTGGTCAAGGAGTTTGATAAACTGCTGCTGGTCGATGCCATCAGCAGCCTGGGCTCGATTGACCTGCCGGTGGACAAGTGGCACTGCGATGTAACCGTTACTGCGTCCCAGAAGGGGTGGATGGTGCCTCCCGGTCTGGCGATGGTCAGTGTCAGCAAGGAGGCCTGGCAGGCCCACGCCAAAGCCAAGATGCCCCGTTTCAACTGGGATTTTGCCAGTGCCCAGAAATACCTGGAAATAGGGCAGACGCCCTGGACGCCGGCCGTATCAATCGTGTTTGCGCTTTCGGTGGCGCTGGATATGATCCTGAAGGAAGGACTATCCAATATCTTCGCCCGCCATGCCCGGGTCGGTAAAGCGGCCCGAGATGGTGTTAAATCGCTGGGATTCTCTCTCTTTGCCGACGAGAAATATGCTTCCAATACAGTTACTGCCGTATCGGTCAAGGACGGCATGAACGTAAAGGAGATGCTCAGAATTCTGCGCGAGGAATATCAGATAATACTTTCCGGTGGTCAGGCGAGCCTGCAGGGCAAGATATTCCGCATCGGACACCTGGGCCTGGTAACGGAAGAAGATATCAAAGAGATAATTTCCGTCCTGAAGGGAGTGCTGCCCAGAGTAGGCGCGTAGCACATTTTTAGGGTAATGACCGCAAAGCAACGGTGTATACTGGCAGTACTGGTTTCACTGACTGCTGTGCTTGTATCGCTGGGCGCCTGCTCCAATAAAGGGGAAACGGGAATCCCGGGTCAGGTAATCGAGGACGTTTCGCTTGAAGAGGCGTTCACCCTGATGGAGGACAACCGGGGCCGCCATGATTTCATCATTATCGACCTCCGTTCCGCCGATGAATACGCCAGCGGCCACGTAGAAGAGGCGATTAATCTGGATTACAGTTCTCCTGATTTCGCCCGGGAGCTGGATGAACTCGACCGTGATAAGGTCTATCTTCTCTGCGGCCATACAGATGATGTCAGCGGCCGGGTTCTGGATATGATGGCCGGTCTTGGCTTCGTCGAGGTTTACAACATGATTGGCGGGATGGAGCGCTGGGAGAGAATAAGACTGCCACAGGTAAAATAAGAAACTGCTCACTGAAGCTGTATTCACGGGAGGGGTTATGCGCCCCTCTTTTTGCTTCTGCAGCTATACTTCAAATTGACTTGACATATAGGTAATGCTATCATAAACACAGAATTCAGCAGGCTGATTTACTAAGCCTGGTTGAATTCCTGAATGTTATGTCGACACTAAGTGAACTTAACCAGGAAGTTGCCCGCTGTCTGCTCTGTGAGATAGCAAAATATCGGACAAATACCGTACCTGGAGAGGGGCCGGAGGATGCTGAAATCATGTTTATCGGTGAAGCTCCAGGCTGGCATGAAGACCAGCAGGGACGGCCTTTTGTCGGGCCGGCAGGGCACTACCTGGACCAACTATTGGCATCCATTGGCTTAACGCGGCGGCAGGTCTTTATCGCTAATGTAATAAAATGCCGTCCGCCAAATAACCGCGACCCGCTGCCGACAGAAGTTCAGAACTGCCAGAAATGGCTCGACCAGCAGATAGAGATAATCAAGCCCAGAATGATTGTTACTCTGGGCCGCTATTCCATGGCCAGGTTTTTCCCGGGCCAAAGTATAAGCAAAATTCACGGGACTGCGGTCAGGCAGGACAACACCATATACTTCGCGATGTACCACCCGGCGGCGGCTCTCCACCAGCAAAGTCTGCGGCAGGCAATAGAGGCAGATATGAAGAAGATACCAGTCGTTCTTGCCGAGACAAAAAGTGTTCCGGAAGCTGAATCCGGACCTCAGCAATTGAGTATGTTATAGGACTGTTTAAATGACCAAATCGAAGTTAAAGCTTATTCCCCTCGGTGGTCTCAGCGAGATCGGCAAAAACATGATGTTGCTGGAGTATGCGAACGACATCTTAATTATTGATGCCGGCCTCATGTTTCCCGGAGAAGAAATGCTGGGCATTGACCTGGTAATCCCTGACATCAATTACCTTCTGGATAAGAAAGATAAAATAAGGGGCATTGTCGTCACGCACGGCCACGAGGACCATATCGGCGCGCTGCCATACGTTTTATCACAGCTTAATGTCCCTATCTATGCTACCCGCCTGACCAGTGGCATGATACGGGTTAAACTCAAGGAGCGGAAAGCACTGGCCGACACCAAGCTCAAAGTGGTATCGCCCGGCGAACAGATAACGCTGGGGGTATTCAAAGTGGAGTTTTTCCCTGTCTGTCACAGTGTTCCCGATGCCGCCGGCCTCATTATAAATACACCGGTTGGCGTGGTGGTACACAGTGGCGATTTTAAGCTCGACTACACGCCGGTCTATGGCCGGCCAACCGACCTTTCGCGCCTGTCTCAGGTGGGGGCACAGGGGGTTTTACTCCTTCTTTCCGACTCCACGTATGCCGAGCTTCCAGGCTATACACCGTCGGAGAAGGTGGTCGGAGAGACCCTGGACCATATCATGGGTGATGCGCCGGGGAGGGTGATCATCACCACCTTTTCCTCGCTGGTATCGCGCGTCCAGCAGGTGATTGATGCTGCCGCCAAGCATGGGCGGCGTGTTTTCATTGTCGGACGCAGCATGAGTGATACGGTACGCATGGCGCTGGAGCTCGGTTATATTCAGGCTCCGGACGGAATCCTGGGCAGAATTGAAGAAGCCCGTGGTCTCCCGCACAACAAGGTAGTATTTGTTACCACCGGCAGCCAGGGCGAGCCAACCTCGGCGCTGGTGCGCATGGCAAATCGTGACCATCCCAACGTTAACATCCATTCCGGAGATACCATCGTAATATCAGCAACGCCAATCCCCGGCAACGAGGCCGTGGTCAACCGCACGGTGGATAACCTTTTCAAGCAGGGGGCGCGGGTACTGTACGATAAAGTAGCGCAGGTTCATGTCCATGGCCACGGAAGCCAGGAGGAGCTTAAGCTATTGCTTAATCTGGTGAAGCCAAAGTTCTTCATGCCCATTCACGGTGAATACCGCCACCTCAGCCTGCACGCCAAACTGGCCGAATCAGTGGGCATCCCGAAGGACAATACCTTTGTTATGGAAGACGGGGATATTCTTGAGCTCACCGCAGAGTCGGCGAAAAAAGATGGCAAGGTCGCCTCGGGAAACGTGTATGTTGATGGATTGAGCGTTGGCGATATCGGCGGCGTGGTGCTGCGCAATCGGCGCATGCTGTCCCAAGACGGCATCGTGGTGGCGATAATTGCGGTAAACCGGCAGACGGGCAAGCTGGTGGGGCGTCCTGACATTGTGACACGGGGCTTCGTTGATACCAGAGAGTTCAAAGAAATGATTGATGAAAGCCGCGACCTGCTGGCCAAAGCACTGGACCACAGCGGTGCCCGTGCTACCGAATGGAGCTTTGTCAACGTGAAGGTGAGGGATACGCTGGATAAATTTTACTATGAGAGGACCAAGCTTCGCCCGATGATTCTGCCATTTATGGTTAAGGTATAGCGGCTATGCCAAAAAGAAAACCCAGAGCAGACAATGAATTCCTGAACAAGCCGGGTCGAAAACAAAAGCGGCGTTCCTTTCTGGGTGGGCTGTTCAGTTTCCTGTGGTGGCCGCCAGTGCGCTATACCATTCTGCTGGCGATTATCGGTTTTGGGGTCTGGTTATTCCGTGAGAGGTTTTTCGGTCTTTTTGGCTGGGGGCTGCTCTTCATTGCCGCGGCGTTCATCACCATTATCGTTCAGATAAAGAGGCGAAAGCTGTCCTCGTTTGTTTTACGCTTCAATAGGTGGCTGGGGGCTGTTGCCTTTGTCCTGGCGGCCTGGGGGATACTGGCTGTTTTAGACCTGGGGGGCAAATTCGGCGATGCTCTTATCATGGAGCCCGCACCGGTGGTCGATATACTAATCATCATAGGGCTTACTGTCGTTGGTATAACCATGGTCGCTCCCAAGGCCTGCATACGGCTGGTCGCCAAGTTCCTCTCGTGGTTGGGAGTCCAGGTCCAACGGCGGCCGGAAAAGGTTCCCAAGTACCTCGAGAAACAGCTTGAGGAAGAACGCGCTGCGATGCCACCCCATATACAGCTTCACCCGAGGCCGCCTATTGAGGAAAAGCCCCCCATGCCGCACGTGATGGAGCAGCCCACCATGAGGCCGGAAAAGGTGCTGCCAAAATCGCCGCTGATGACTCCACCGGAGAGAGAAGCCGGAGCGGCGGCGCTGACCACCCAGGAGCTCAGACAGGTGGCGCAGGAGGTATGGAAGAAATACGGACAGTCGTCTGACCTGGTGGTGATTGATGGCTGGCGTCTGCCCCCGATAGACATACTCGACACGACGCCGGAAATCGAGTTCAGTGAGGCGGATAACGTACAGAGGGCAAAGATAATTGAAGACGCGCTGAACAGCTATGGTGTTGAGACCAAAGTGGTGCAGATAAACGCCGGGCCCACGGTAACCCAGTTTGGCGTGGAGCCGGGCTGGGACAGGAAGTTGCGGGAGAGGAAGGAGCGGGACAGGAACGGTGAGGTCACGGTAACAATGGAGGAGGTGTCCAAGACCAGGGTCAAGGTGGACCGGATTACCTCTCTGGCGAATGACCTGGCTCTGGCGCTGGCGGCACCGAGCATCAGAATCGAAGCCCCGGTGCCGGGAAAGTCGATAGTTGGCATTGAGGTGCCGAACACCAGCATCGGCGTGGTCGGCCTGCGCGGTGTTATTGAGTCCGGCAGCTATCAGAAACAGCAGGCGCGGTCGAAGTTGGCGCTGGCGCTGGGCAAGGGCGCCGGTGGCGAGTCAGTAACCGGTGACCTGACCCGGATGCCTCACCTGCTTATCGCCGGGGCCACCGGCAGCGGGAAAACGGTCTGTCTTAATGCCATTATCAGCTGCTTGCTGCTCAACAATACTCCGTTCGATACCAGGTTCATCATGATTGACCCCAAGCGCGTTGAGCTAACGCCGTACAACAGCATCCCGCATCTGGCCACCCCGGTTATCGTTGATACCACAAAGGCTTTGAGTACACTGCGCTGGCTGAGCCAGGAAATGGACCAGCGGTACCAGAAACTGGCCGCGGCTGGCGCCCGCAACATTGAGGGTTACAACAAGAACCGCGAGGGTGCCGATAAAATGCCCTACATGGTGCTTATCATTGACGAGCTGGCCGACCTGATGATGACCAGCTTTGACGAGGTGGAGCATACTTTGTGCCGGCTGGCCCAGCTGGCACGTGCCACCGGCATCCACCTGGTCGTGGCCACGCAGCGTCCTTCGGTGGACGTGGTTACCGGGTTAATCAAGGCCAACTTCCCGACGCGCATCAGCTTTGCCGTTACCTCTCAGGTGGACTCGCGCACCATCCTTGACGGTGCCGGGGCGGAGAAGCTGCTGGGCAGGGGAGACATGCTTTACATGCCCACGGAAGCGGGCAAGCCGAAGCGGCTTCAGGGCTGCTTTGTCTCCGACCCCGAGGTGGAGCGGCTGGTCTACTTCTGGAACAGCCAGAAGGAGCAGCAGGCGGAGCCGATTAAGATTGAGTCACTGGTGATGCCAGCCACAATGGGCGGACGTGGCGGCCAGCAGGAAGACCCGCTTATGGACGCCGCCCGCGAGCTGGCGCAGGAGCACGACCACATTTCAACGTCCTACCTGCAGCGGAAACTGCACATCGGCTACCCCAGGGCCGCCCGCATCATGGAGCAGATTGAGGAGGAGATGGGGGGAGACGTTGGTGGGGGAGAAGGGGAAGAGGAACAGGCTGAGCAAGGTCTGAGGTAAGAGGCCTCCGAGGGTTAGGTTTACCAACCCCACAACATTTTGACATAAATCATTGAACAAGCTAGAATATGGCAAATGGCTAGATTCTTGACCACACGAGGAACTGCTTCAGAAATCGAGAAGATAATTAATAATGCCCAGAAGAGCGTTGTGCTTATAACGCCTTTCGTAAGGATTTCAACTAGCCTCTTCCAGAACCTAATGGCTGTAGACAAACAAGGCGTGAGGATAACCCTGATTTACGGTAAGAGCGCTCTTGAGCATGACGTACAAGAGAAACTGAGGCAACTGAAGAACATCAAAGTGTACTTTCTCGAAAACCTACATGCCAAGTGTTATTTTAATGAACAATGCATGGTGGTAACTTCTTTGAACCTCTATGACTTCTCAGAGCAGAATAACCGTGAGATGGGAGTATTAGCTACGAGGCAGGAGGATGAGGAGTTCTTCAAGGAGGCTGTGCGAGAAGCCAATATGATGATTTCTTTAGCTAAACCATTCGATACGAGTCCAGTAGTAAATTCGCAACCTTCTAATAAGACCACAGAACGTCTACGACCAATCTCAAGGGAATCCAGAGAGGGGCGGGGTACTGCCTTGCTGCGGGGTTTTAAAGACATTCTGCTTGATAAGGTTGGCCTTGGACAGGGTTATTGCATTGAGTGTCGGGCAAGAATAAACTTTGACGAATACCGACCATACTGTCCCGATTGTTACAAGCTATGGTCAAAAAACAAGGCGCAAAAAGCAAGATATTGCCATGAATGTGGAAGAACATTCACAACGATGCTTAATAAGCCACTCTGTCGTTCTTGCTTCGAGAAGTCTCTCGATTAACTGTTTATCTCAAACTAATTCAGAAACGCATCCATATAGACACGGGCTAGGTTTTGGCCGTGTTTTTTCCCCTTTGTTGAGACGTGACTATGGGTGAGAAGTAATCGCTAAAATTGTAATTACACCCCTAGAGGGGCCATAATACCAAAAGACTCTATAGGCGGCCGGCGTTCTCTGTTCTGCATATGCTTCAAAAACCTTCTCCCCTTTTGGCCTTTTCAAACTCCTGAATTCATGTGTCTGAAGGCTAGGGTGCCGCGGATTCTTTGCCAGTGACTTGATGGTCTTCCTGACCGCTTTGTAGCGTTTTATTTGGGCTGCATCAACTTTAAGCAGGTTGTAAGTCTCGTTTGCTTCATCTGTCCATTCTAAATCAAACAAGACGCTTGACCCTATAG
>JADHXF010000076.1 GCA_016783105.1 Dehalococcoidales bacterium
GAATGATTAGCCTTTCCGCGATTTTTATATTATCGGCTCTGGTCATTAGCTGTGCTGCACCACCACCGCCCGCTCCAGAGCCGACGCCACCACCGCCCTGGATACCACCATCAAGGCGCAGATTCTGGATATTTTCCGCGACCTGAAAAAAGAGAGGGACATGTCCATCCTGTTCATCACCCACGACCTGGGCACCGTGGCCGGGATTGCCGACCGCATTATCGTCATGTACGGCGGCCGTATCGCCGAAGCCGGCAGCGTCCTCGACATCTTTGACCAGCCGAAACACCCGTACACCTGGGGCCTGCTGAACTGCCTGCCCACCATCTCCAAGCGCCGGGAAAAGATGACGCCCATTCCGGGAGTTATTCCCAGCCTGATTGACCCGCCCGAGGGCTGTATCTTCTATCCCCGCTGTCAGTGGCGAATGCCGGTCTGCCAGCAAGAAAGACCTGAGGAATTTATTATTTCGGGGGAGCACATCGCCGCGTGTTATCTGTACGCATAGGCATCCGTTAAAATGAGCCAGATACTGTTAGAGGTCAAAGATCTGAAAAAATACTACCCGGTAACCGCCGGCCTGCTCGCCAGGCACGTTGCCGATGTCAAGGCGGTGGACGGTGTTTCCTTTTTCATCGCGGAGGGGGAAACGCTGGGGCTGGTCGGTGAATCGGGTTGCGGCAAGTCAAGTCTGGGCAGAGCCCTGCTGAGATTGGAAGAGCCTACCTCGGGACAGGTATTCTATCGCGGGAACGATATTACCTCTTTTAACCGGCAACAGCTTAAGGAGCTGAGGAGAGAAGCACAGATGATTTTCCAGGACCCGCAGTCCTCCCTTGACCCCAGGATGACCATCGGCGATGCCATCGGCGAGGCTCTCCTCATTCACAGCGTGGGCAGCGAAAAAGAGAGACTGGAGCGGGTGGAAGAACTGCTGAAACGCGTGGGGCTTGAGTCGGGTCACGCCGTGCGCTATCCCCATGAATTGAGCGGCGGCCAGAAACAACGCGCCGGCATTGCCCGCGCCCTGGCGGTAAGCCCGAAATTAATCGTCGCCGATGAACCGGTGAGCGCACTGGACGTATCCGTCCAGGCGCAGATTCTGAACCTGATAACAGACCTGCAGCGTGAATTCTCCCTGGCTTACCTTTTCATCGCCCATGACCTCGCTGTCATCGGGCAGGTATCAAGTCGCATTGCCGTTATGTACCTCGGACAGATAGTGGAACTAGCCACCAGAGACGATTTATTCCGCCAGCCGCTTCACCCCTATACCCAGGCGCTGCTTTCGGCGATATATCTCCCGGACCCGCATCAGAAAAGGAAACGTATTCCGCTGCCCGGCGAAGTCCCCTCGCCCATTGACCCGCCGCCGGGTTGTCGCTTCCATACCCGCTGTCCCAGAGCCATGAGCGTCTGCCGCCGGCAAACGCCGGTGCTTAAAGATATTGATAAGAATCACCTGGTAGCCTGTCATCTTTATGATTGAGCAGGCACAGCATAGAAATCACTTTCACAGGCAGGTATAATAATGACTGATATAAGTAACACAAGGAGGTAGATATGGTAGTATCCGCAGGGCAGGTCAAAAAAGTAGGCGTTATCGGCGCCGGGACCATGGGCCACGGCATAGCCCAGGCCTACGCCCAGGAAGGCTATCCGGTTACCATCACCGATGTTGCCAAATCGGCATTAACCGGTGTGAAAGACAGGATAAAGTCAAATCTGGGCACACTGGCACGCGAAGGACTTATCCCGGAAAAAGAAATAGAAAATATCATGGGCAGGATAACCGTGGTCGACAGCCTGGAAAATGCGGTCCGTGATGCCGACCTTGTTACCGAGGCTGTCTTTGAAGACCTGCCCACCAAAACAGGTATCTTTCACGAAATGGAGAAGTTCTGTTCCCCGGAGTGTCTTCTGGCCAGCAATACCTCATCATTCCCGATGACCCAGATATCGTCACAGATGGAAAAGCCGGACAGGGCCATTGTGACTCACTGGATGAACCCGCCCTACCTGGTGCCACTGGTGGAAGTTGTGCCCGGAGAAAAGACATCGGAAGAGACCTATAAAACGGCCCACGAAATCCTGGTGAAAATAAAAAAGGTGCCGGTAAAAGTGCAGAAGGAAATCCTCGGCTTCCTCATCAACCGTATTCAGTCGGCGATGAACCGCGAGGTATACCATCTTGTGGAAGTCGGTGCCGCCAGCGCCGAGGATATCGACCGCGCCGTGGTTACCAGCCTTGGTTTCCGCCTGGCATTCCTGGGACCGCTGCTGGTGAGAGACCTCGCTGGCCTGGATGTTGAGTGCAAGGTGGCCGATACGATACTCCCCGTGCTGGACTCTTCAACACAGCCGAACCGATTGCTCAAAGATATGGTCGACCGCGGTGATTATGGTACCAAGACCGGGAAAGGTTTCTTCTCCTACACGCCGGAATCAATTGCTGAACTTATTAAGGAGCGCGACCGCAGGTTCATACATCTGCTGAAGGAGCTTTATTCCCAGCCGTAGAGCTAGTCTTTTCCCGGAATGGTGGCAGCATCCCGGCTTAGAGTGCCTTTTTAATAGAGCCGGATAACGCCTTTATCGAACGCTTCCCTGTAGGCGCTGGGAAAGGGCAGGACTCCCGTCGGCACGATGTCCACGCCGACCAGATGGTAGGCATGCCAGTACACCTCCGTACAGAGAAATGATGTATCGGGCCTGTAACGGAAGTCCTGAGCATGTAACTTGCGAAATCGTCTTTCTTTAATCAAGTTCCGTATGAGGGCCCACGGTAACTGGGCCAGCACGGATATAATCAGAAAGAAATCATAAGGACACTTGCCAAACCGGATGAGTTCCAGGGGTGCCCGCTTCGCCGTTGCCGGGTCTACGGCATTTACCGTATAGATTTCCACATCTATGCCTTCATACTCGACAAAAAGATAGCCGTGCCTTATACCCTTGCCGAAAAGTCCGATGTGAATGCTTTCGATGAATTCATAGTCATCGACTTCCGGTACATAGCCTCTTATCAGAACATGGTGCACACGGTCGGTGCGCGGACTGAAGAAGTTTTCCAGAAACCAGCCGGTAACTCCCTTTTTCCTGGTCGCCACGCAGGCTCCCGCAGGAATCTCAAGCATAAGCCAGCAGGATGTCCTTTCCTATAAGCTACCAATAAATTATGTATTTTGACCGCTTTTGTCAAGGAAAAGATGCTGGCCCTTTTACTCAATCTTGGTTTGTGGCCTACTAGGGTATATAATCCCCTTAATAATAGTTTAAGGGGGATATGGCAATGGATGTCGGATTTCCTGAAATCGTTTCGCAAATATTGTGGCTTTTTATTCTTGTGGCTTTGGTGGTGGGAGTCTTTGGCTTCTGTGACCTTACCCCGGAATTAGTAGCATCTCTGACTAGAGTCCGATCGCTGCTTCAGCATACTCCTTTGGGGTACTTCCTTTCAACGAGCTGTGCGGTCTGACCTCATTGTAGTCCTTCCGCCAGTCTTCAATAACATCCCTGGCATGCTTTAGATTCATAAACCAGTTCGTATTCAAACATTCGTCCCTTAGCCTTCCGTTAAAGCTCTCGGCGAAGGCATTCTCTATCGGCTTTCCCGGCCGAATGAAATTCAGCTTCACGCCTTTACGGTACGCCCATTCGTCGAGGGCACGTCCCACAAATTCCGGTCCGTTGTCCATGGTGATTACGTCAGGCAGCCCCCTGGTCTCAGCCAGCCTCTCCAACACACCTACCACTCTGCGTCCTCCCAAGGAAGTATCCACCTCGATAGCCGGGCATTCCCGGGAATAATCATCGACAATCGCCAGGGCTCGGAAGCGACGCCCGGTAACGATACTATCAGTAACGAAATCCATGGACCAGCGCTCATTCGTCCGTTGCGGTGACGGTATCACCACCCTCACCCCAGCAGCACCTTTCCTTCGCCGCTTTCTCCTGAGCGCCAATCCTTCTTCACGATATATCCTCTCCGTCCGCTTATGGTTAATCACCAGGCACTCCCTCTTCAACATAATGTGCAGCCGGGGACTCCCAAACCGCTTCCTCTCCCCCGCCAGCTCCCGCAGGCGCTGACGCAGAACCTCATCTCCATCTGACTTCGGTTGGTACCGATAGACCGAAGCCGAGATATTAACCAGCAGGCAGGCTTTCCTTTCACTCAGCCCAAGGCTCTCCCTGACATGGGAGACCGCCAGACGCTTAACCCTGGGCTTTAGAAGTTTTTTGAAAGTAATTCCTTGAGCGCCCGAATATCCAGGGCCTGCTCGGCTACAATCTGCTTAAGTCGCCGGTTTTCCTCTTCGAGGGCTTTCAGCCTCTTCATCTCACTGACGGTGATACCAGCGTATTTAGCCTTCCAGTTATAGTAGGTGGCGTCGCTCATCCCGTACTTCCGACAGAGATCGGCGACTTTAGCGCCGGCTTCCCCCTCCTTGAGCACGACGATGATCTGTTCCTCAGTGTACTGCCTTGCTTTCAATTGAATCCTCCTTATTTACTTTACTACGGAGGACTCTAATTCAAAGTGTTGCTGTTTTCGGGGGTAAGGTCAAAGGTAACAAACAATAAGTCTGGGTCTTAGTTAATTCTACAAAAGACACAATATACTTCTTTGTTAAATTCACCCTACCCGCTAGCTAGCAGTAAACTAATTGTGCCATTGATGAAGATAATATTCCCCCCTCCAGCACATACAGTCTATGGCGAATAGGCTCCAAACCATAACCCGGTAAAAAAATAGCGGGCATTGATACCAAGCACCCTGGTATCGTACCCACCTTCCTGGACGACCAACGTCGGCAAACGAAGCGCACCAATCATTTGCCCGATGGCTTCGAAGTCCTCGGCTTCCAGGCTCCAGCTGCCGGTCGGGTCTTCCTTGGCTGTATCCAGACCCAGAGCAATAACGAGAAACTTGGGGCGGAATCTGGTTATCCTTTTCAACGCATCCTTAAGAGCACTGCGGTAATACTCACCGTCAATATTTTCCGGCAGAGGAATATTGATATTATAATTCTTGCCGGGGCCTCTCCCCTTTTCATTGACAAAGCCGCTGAAATATGGGTAGGTGAACCGGGGATGCCCGTGAATGGACACGGTCAGGACATCGGGACGCTCGTAGAATATCTCCTGCGAGCCGTTACCGTGATGATAGTCAACATCAAGAATGGCAATCTTGCCATACGTACTGAGAAGCTCGGCGGCCGCCGCCGCAGAATTAAAGTAGCAGAAGCCTCCGAAGGTGCTGGGCTCGGCATGATGCCCGGGCGGTCGCACCAGAGCATAAGCCAGGCGGTAGCCTTCAAGGAGCTTCTTGGCTGCCGTCAGTGCGCAGTCAACTGCTCTTTTGGCAGCCAGATAGGCGTTGCCGTTTATAGGCGTAAAGGTATCGATACAGTAATAGCCGGCGCGTATCGGCAGGTCCTTCGGTGGACGCGTCCGGTTGCGCACTGGAAAGACATAAGGATAGACCGACGTTCCAGGGTCAAGGCCTTCACATACCGCCTTCAGGTAGTCGACAAACGCCGGTTTATGAACTGCCTTGATACGTTCCTCTGAAAAATGCCGGACAGGCACTCTCTGAAACATGCTAGTCTTGCCAAGCTCTTCCAGAATAACGTCGATTCTCACCGGAGATTCAACGTAACCGCGTTCTTCCATATGGTGAATACCGTGGCGGTCATTAACGACCAGCATAATGCGCTTGTCCACCGGTGTAGTACGCCTTATCGGGACAGGAGGTTTTTTCACATACCTCGGCTTTCTTAAAACTACCGGGTCATCCTGGAAAGAATCGACTACCACATCAATATACTCAGGAGAACATATACCTTTATATTTACGCTCTAGAATAGCCCTCACGATTTCTTTAGCGGTACCCGCGGATAGCTCTATACCCTGCCCCAGGTCATCATAGACCAGATACGGCGGGTTATCGTCCCCGGGATTCAGCGGAGTCTCATAGGCAGTATTGGCGAAGGGGCGGGCACCGTACCTTTCATAGAAGCGCAGGCGGGCCGCATTTTGCTTCCTGATAACCGTGTCCCGGCTTAAGGCGGGGTCGTCGGGAAGGCATTCGAAGAACAGGCCGAGAGTATTCAGGTCAAGCGCTTCCTCCCGCACCCTTTCGTAAAGCGCTCCGCCAATGCCACCACCCGTCTTCCACTGGGCTGCGGATATATAGTCGAGGTAACAGAATTTCAAAGCGGGTTCGTGTAACAGAAGGGCAAAGCCATCAACGTGCCCCCTAGCTCCCTCGGCGATGAAGAGAATGGGGCGGAAGCGGTACTTTATCGGGTTGCGAAGCTGGTCGGGCAATTT
>JADHXF010000077.1 GCA_016783105.1 Dehalococcoidales bacterium
GGCGGCGAGCATGAAGCTGACGTTACCGTCCTTCAGACACAGCACCACGCCATTATTGTCAATGTCTTCATCCGTGTCCTTTAACAGAGCCTCCGGTGGATGGAGCACCGTGAGCGTTGCCTCGCCCAGAGCAATCTGCTGTCCGGCACGGGCAGTGATTCTTTCAAGCTCCTTTTCTGCGACCAGTCCCTGCCATTCCTCGTATAACGGCGTACCGCTGTCGAGATTCGGGTCGAGCACCTTTTCCACGCGGTAGCGCTTAAGTACCTCAATCAGGCCGGCGAGGTGGTCCTGGTCAGGATGGGTCAGAATAACCAGCTCTATGGTTCTGTCCCAGAAGGGCATCTGCCGACCCAGTTCCAGGCTTATTGACCGCGGGCTGGCCCCACCATCAATAAGCACCTGCTGGCTTCCCTGCTGTATCAAAATGGCGTCGCCCTGCCCCACGTCCAGGAAACTGATGCTTAGTTCATCATCGGGTATGGAGGCGGCGATGACCGATACCAGTACTGCCATCGTGGCCAGTGGGGGAAGCACCCATTTCACAGGTAGCCGGCAGACAGCATTCGCCGACCGGCTGGCCCCTGACCTGAACCCCGCCGTTGCCTTTGATATCCAGTCGATTTTCAGTTTCCGCCCGAGGATAATTGCTGTCGTCAGCCCCGCATAATACAGCCATAGCCAGACCGGAGCTATGGGGTTTATTTCAATGAAGGCCAGAGGTGAAGAAGCCAGCCAGCTGGCTATGACCAGCATATAGGATAGGAAAAGCCAGGCAAGCCAGCCGATGGTCTGGCCAGCAAGAAGAAATATGAGGCCGAGAACGCCGGACGCCGCGCCGACAAGGATGACTGCCGGTAGAGCTGGCAGGAGCAGGAACGTGGCCAGCGGCCCGGCAAAGGAGATGATGCCGAAATAATAGGCCACCACCGGCCAGACCGCGATTAGGGCCGTCATGGTGACACTGAGACTGTCGCCGGCGAAGTTGGCGGCGGTTACTATGGCCCCCTCTTCACCAATGAATTTACTTACCACCCCTCTTCCCAGTGAACGGAAAGATGGAAAGAGAAAGACCAGCCCCGCCATCGCCAGGAAGCTAAGCTGAAAGGCGGCGTCTTCCAGGATGTAAGGGCTGATGCCAACCATTATCGCGGCGGCAAAGGTAAGGGCAGTGATGGCACTGCGCTGTCTCCCCAGAAGTTCGGCGGTGAGAAACAGGGTGCCCATAATGGCGCCACGGATTACCGGTGGGTGCATGCCGGTGAGCAGCGCATACAGCCAGATGGTAGCAATGGCCAGCCATACATACAGGTAGTATCGACGACCGAATAGCCATGTGCCGAGGCTGAGCATGATACCGGCCACGATGCCGAGGTGAAGCCCTGATATAGCCAGTAGATGTGCCGTCCCGGTTCTGGCGAAATCATTTTTGACTGATGGCGGTATATTTTCGCGGATGCCCAGAATGATTCCCTGGGCCAGTGATGCCTGCGGCTCAGGCAGTGCCCTGGCCAGCGTTTGTGCCAGGCTGGCTCTCAACTCATATATCAATGACAGCGGCTTGAAACCGAGCCCGCGTGCCTCTATTTCGATATCGGGGTAGAGAATGGTGCTGTAGATTCCCTGATGGGCCAGGTAGCCCCGGTAATCGAAGTCGTTTAGCTGGGGTGGCGTCTCCATCTCGCCAGTCACCTGGAGCCGGTCACCGTATTTGTACGTGGAGACGCGCGGCACAATTAGCAGGGCATTTCCTTCGACCGATTGCCATTCACCATCAGTGCGTGTTTCTGAAACGGAAAAGTAGAGGCGGGTGCTGCGGTCGCTGATTTCAGGGTCTCTGGCTATTATCCCCCTGACATCAATGGTGCCGCGGTCATTATAGTAACGCAGGTCGTCAACGTCGATTACATGCAGGCTTTGATAGGCATACCATGAGGCGGTAAAAAGGGCGAGCAGGCTGAGGCTGGTTATAACTATGAATTTGCGGTACTTTTTCAGAAAGAGAAGAAGTGGCAGCGGCACGAGACCGGCTGACAGCAGGACCAGAGGCAGGTCGAATCTGGTCCCCAGATAAATGCCCACCACCCAGGCGGCGCTGAGTAAAATCAGTGGCATGGGTGTCCTTCTTTAATATTAATCTGAAACCGTTATCAGGTGTTTTATTTTTTCGTAGGTCGCTGTCCCGATACCTTCCACGCTGGTTATTTCGCTGATATGTCTGAACTGTCCGTTCTGCTGGCGGTAATCTATGATGGCCTGGGCCTTTGTTTCGCCAATGCCGGGGAGTGCCTGCAGCAGCCAGGCTCCGGCATGGTTCAGGTTGACCTTTTGTGATACCTCTGCTTCGTTGACAGAAGGGATATACAGCTTGATGCCATCGAGGTCGGCCGCAGCGGTCGTCCCGCCGGCCGCCTCCAGCAAAGCAGCGATGGAGTCTCCTTCTTGCAGTGGATAGTAACCGGGAACATTGACCGCACCGGCAACGGATATCTGACCGTCGATTTCGGGCGCTGGAGATAGGTTGATATCAATTGGCTGACTGCGGTTGTATTTTGACCATATCAATACGCTGCCCGCCACAATCCCGATAATGAGAAGCAGGATAGCCGCCGCCCAGAATTTACTGGACCTTATCATGACCTTCTCCTGAAATGAGATTTATATGATGTGGACGGGTGTGGTTTCGGGTTGAAGGCGGTTGATAGCTTTCAGGGCTCTTTATCTTGCCGTCCCCATTTAACATTCCGGTTGTCAGATGCCGGTCAGGTTGTAACGCAGTTCCTCTTCCAGTTCCAGGGTGGTCAGGGCGATTATCTGGTCTCCTTCGTGGATAGCGGTATTGGGGTTAGGTATGATCGGCTTGCGGTCTCTGGGGATAAGCAGCGCCAGCTTCACTCCCTCTGGCAGGTGGACTTCTCTGACCGATTTGCCAATGGTCTTAGCGCCTGAAGGAATTCTTATCTCTACAATCTCCAGCCCCCTGTCATCACGGGTCATCAGGTGCGTCAGCGTATGCGTGGGCACTTCTTTTTCTATGACTTCCAGGATGATGTTGGTGGCACTGACGGTAACATCGATTCCCAGTTTCTTAAAGAGGATTTCATTCTGGGGGTTTCTGACGCGGGCGATGGTACGGGGCACGTTGAATTTGTGCTTGGCTACCTGGCAGGCGACCATATTGTCTGCATCGTCTCCGGTAACGGCCACCAGCATATCCGCCCTTCCGGTGCCGACCTCGCTCAGCGTGGCCGCTTCACAGCCGTCGCCTCGCACGCAAATGCTGCCCATTTCCTCATTGATAGTATCGCAAAAATGGGCGTTCTGCTCGACGATGAGTATCTCGTGTCCTTCGTTAAGCAGTGCCCTTGCCAGGTAATAACCTACTCTACCACCACCAACGATGATGATATACATCTCTCTCCTCTTAGCTCTTTAATTTATCTCTCACCAGCTCGGCGAAAATCGTCGTTGGGCTGAAGGCTTCTATGCCCAGGGTATCATATAGCTCCTGGCGCAGGGGGTCATAAATCCGGGAAATCACCCGTGGCACATTGAAAATATGCTTGGCAATCTGGGCGGCCATGACATTCCGGTTGTCTCCCTGCGTCATGGCGACGAAGACGTCTGCCTCTTCAATACCGGCCCTCTTCAGTACGTCCTCATCTATGCCGTTGCCGAGCAGCGCCGTGCCCTTGAAGTCAGGCGGCAGCCTGCGGAAACTGTAAGTATCGATGTCCAGGATGGTAATATCGTGGCCTTCATCTTCCAGCAGGCTGGCTATCTGAGCACCGACTCTGCCGCAGCCCATAATGACTATTCTCATAATTGACCTCAATAAATAGTTTTAATGTTGATAGAGTATTACCGGGCAGGGTGAATTTTTCAGCACGTAGGGAGCCACGCTGCCCAGACTGAATTGACCAAAGCGGCTCTTGTACTTGACGCCCATCAGGATAAGGTTAATTCCGCGTTCCACCGCTTCATCGATTATCGCCGGACCTGCTTCGCGAGCCTGAAGTGCTTCAGCCTCTACCTCGTAGTCTTCTTCTTCGGCAATCATCTCTATATTGCCTAGTATATCTTCAGCGTTTTTAATCTCAGGCTCAATTTCGGCGTCAAGAGGCAAAGTGCGTTTTACCGTGATGACATAAACTGCCCAAATCTTACCCTTATTCTTATTAGCCAGCCTGCAGGCTAGCCTCATTGTATCTTCATCTATTTCGGTGCCACTTATCGGCACCAGAATCTTTTTAAACTCCATTTAATTTACATACTCATTTTCGGTTCGGGTTTAATTATAATTCTCTTATTGAAAAACTACAATCTATTTTGGCGTGTTATTTTTTATTTGATTGGATTCCTCCTGGTTCCTGGTGCGTGGATTGCCGGCCCGGCGGCTTTTCTTTGAGCTCCTTTATCTGGGCATCTACAATGCGTACCGTAGTGTCTCTGAGCACCTCTAGCTCGTCAACGGACAGGTGTTCCAGTTCCTCCAGATTATATTGGAGAGCACCGATGATCTCCCGGGAAGGGCGCCGTCTGGGGAGCATGAAGTAGGCATAAAGGGTCCCGATTATGACACCGAAAAGGGCAACCGTGCTGACGATTGACCAGATTGCACCGATTGTCATTCCAGGCGCTGTAATCGGCCCCGGGCTGTTAGCACCTTGCGTTTGCATGGCGGTAAATGTCCACCACAGAGCATAGCCGTAGGAACTTATCTGTTCATTTGTTCCTCGCTCAGCAAGATAAACACCCCATGAGGAGAGTAACCAGAGTGCAAGGAGGGCAAACATCAAGGCTATTAAAGGTGTTTCATTGGCTATCTGCTTGATGAATCTGAGGACTCCCGGGATGTCTGGAGTGAAGCGGAGCTTTCGACGTGACTTCCGCCTGCGGACGCGGAGCACTTTATCCCCGCGCAGTAACGGTTTTACTTGCTCATGTGTTTCTTTGTCTGTCATCTCCGCTTACCCCGCTTTTTTCTAATTCAACTGTGTAATTGCAATGAGCTATTTTATGCCTCTTAAAAGCGGCTGTCAAATATTTTTGGCGGCGCTGGTATTGACAAATGGCATATAGAAAGCTATAATATGTGACAAATGACATAATGGAAAGGTGCCGGTATGATAATCAGAACGAGAATATTTGAGTTGTGCGATGGACGTTACTGCAACCTGGCAGAGATGGCTCATGCCATGGGGCTTTCGGTGAGCCAGGTTTACCGGGTGCGTGAGGGCAAAAGAAGTATCAACCAGAAATTTATTGTTGGGGCCAAGAAAGCGTTTCCCAACTACAGACTTGAAGACCTCTTCTATCTTGCGGATGAGTGGGATAATGGCTTGACAATAGGGACAGATGTCACCAGCAGCTACCGCAGTGTTGGCATGCGGGCATAAGTCGGTATCAGAAATTGGCAGAAATTAAACGGGAGCGCTAATCAAATTAGAAAAAGGGTGGTAAGAAATGCAACTGGTGGTCATGCAATTGATATCCGGCATAGTTGAAGACGTTGTTCGGCGCGTGTGTGGTTCTATAAAACAGGTATGGTTGGAAACTGAGAATGGTGGAAAGGATGAATTTTATTTGTCCCCGGTAGCGGTCAGAGAGCGAAGCAATCCAACACGAATTCCTCAAGATTGAAATTGATGAGCGAAGTCGCCGATTAGGCCGACTCCGCTGCCGATTCCCCCTGGTTTCAGAGCCCGGTTTCTTCCGGTTGTACCTTGCGCAGGGTTTCTCTTACTTCCGGGTGGTCAATATACAGCTTACCGTTAAGATGGTCAATCTCGTGTTCCAGCACCTGGGCTAAAAGGCCCTCAGCCTTTATTCTGACTTCCTTGCCATTCCGGTCGCGACCTTTCACAGTTACTGATTCGGAACGTCCTATCTGTCCGAAGTAACCGGGAACGCTGAGGCAACCCTCGTCAATAATGCGTTCTCCTTTGCGGCGCACTATCTCCGGATTGACCAAAACAATTTCTTCCTCCTCGGGTATCCCGATGACGATAACTCGTAGGGATACGCCCACCTGCGGCGCCGCCAGCCCGACGCGACCCGGCTCGGCATACATCGTCTCCAGCATGTCCCGGACAAGCTTTTTAACCGAGCCGTCAATGGTGTGGATTTTTTTAGCCTTGCGTTTCAGCACCGGGTCAGGAGCGGTGCGAATTTGACGAACTGCCATCGCTATTCCTTGGATGATAAAATCGATTACAGTTTACTAGAGCAGGCTCACCGGGTCAACGTCAACTGTCCAACCCTGAGGAAAGGTT
>JADHXF010000078.1 GCA_016783105.1 Dehalococcoidales bacterium
TATCCTTTCTTCATCGGCATATCCTCCCATTTTCTTATTTGGCTTTCCTATAGGGTAGGACATGCCGATTCCTTTTTCCACCACATTCGGGACACAGCCAAAGAAGAAGGTATTTTGGTCTGGCTCTTTCACGGCCCCAAAGTATCTAGAAAAGATGGTTTCTCTACTTTCGCTAGTGAATTATGGCAAGAAGCAGATGAAAGATATGAAATAGATTCGGCTTTCATAGAAAAAGTTAAACGCTCCAAGTCTTAATATTTGTCAGCAAGTTTTACTATTTCTTCAATTGACCAGATATGGTCACTTATCCCTGCTGTCCAAATAGCCACCAACCTCAACCGAACAGAACCAATCATCGAGCCCTCTTGTAATCTCCATTCGCACCAGCTATAATGGATGAAAACTTTTATCTGGAAAAGGAGGCCCGGCAATGCCATCCTACGCTTTTTTTAAAAACCAGCTTATTCCTCTTGCCGATGCCAATGTAAATATTATGACCCACGCCCTCCACTACGGAACGGCCGTCTTTGAAGGCATCCGCGGCAACTGGAATAGCAAGCATAAGCAGATTTACCTCTTCCGCCAGAAAGAACACTACCAGCGACTGAGCAACGGCTGCAAGGTAATGAGAATGAAGATGCCCTACAGCGTCGACGAGCTGTGCCGCATCACGGTGGAACTGGCCCAGAAGTGCGCCTTTGAGCAGGATATTTACGTACGCCCGCTGGCCTACAAGTGCAGTGAGGCCCTGGGCGTTCGGGTGCACGATATTGCTGACGATTGCACAATGTTTATCATTCCCTGGGGGCGGTACATAGACGTAGATAAAGCGAGGTGCAGCGTCTCCGCCTGGCAGTGTCCCACCGATAACTCCATTCCACCCCAGGTGAAAATAATGGGCCACTATGCCGGCAACGCACTGGCCAAGTCAGACGCGGTGGAAAAGGGCTTTGACGAGGCCATCATGCTCAACCATGATGGCTATGTGGCGCAGGGCAGCGGTGAAAATATCTTTCTGGTAATCAACGGAAAGTTGGTCACGCCACCCACCTGGAATAATATTCTGCCGGGAATAACCCGCGATTGTGTCATCACGCTGGCAAGAAATGAGCTCGGCATTGAGACGATAGAGAGGCCGGTTGACCGCCTTGAGCTCTTTATTGCCGATGAGCTTTTCCTCACCGGTACGGCCGCCCACGTCACCCCGGTTGCGGAAGTTGACCATCGCCAGGTAGGTGATGGGGAGATCGGTAAAATAACCAAACAGCTACAGAAAATCTACGCTGATGTAATATGCGGGGAAAACAGCAAATATCTTAACTGGTGCACACCCGTCTACAAGAAGTAGACTATTCCTTCATGGGGCTGACCTGCAGTGACCTTGCCAGGCAGAGAACCTGGCTGCTGTGCTCCAAAGCCGTCGTGAGATTGTAGGCTTCCTCAAGCCACTGCCCGATGGCAAAGCTGCCGTGATTATGCACCATAATTATGTGGTGCGTTTTTAACGCCCTGGCAACAATATCGGCCAGGGATTCCTTTTCCAGTTCTTCACTCCAGCCCACCACCGGAACCCCGCCAATCAGCGAGAAACCTTCTACAGTGGGCTCAATTTCCTTATCCGTTATCGAGAGCGCTACAGCATGAGGCGGATGGGCATGGACGATGGCGAGGGCTTGTGTTTCGCGGTATATCGCCCGGTGAATGGCCAGGTCGGTTGAGGCTAATGGTGTCGTCCGGCTATTTTTGCTGACGCCGGTCTCGATGAGGTCATTTTCATTGATGCAGTTGAGCATGCCGCTGCGGCGGGTAATGATTAACTGGTCTCCAAGCCTGATACTCAGGTTGCCACTGTTTGAGGAGACAAGTCCCCGGGCAAACAGGTCCCGACCCACCGTCTGAAATTGCTCTGAAATCATAGCTCTCTCTTCAGTTATACCGCATTGCCATTATTTTCTTCAACCCTGATTCAGGCACGGGCTTTAAATACTTTATACCTACTGCCAGAAAAAAATCAAGTCAAGTTTATAATGACGGCTAAAGAAAAGGCAAATCGAGCTATGAATTTCTCACTATTTACGCCGGCTTTCCCAGCTGCCGGATTACGGCGATAACCCTCCCCTGAATTTCAACGTTCTCTGGCTCAGCGTATATCGGCTGCATCCGGCTATTCGCCGGCTGAAGGCGCACGCGGCCAGGTTCGAGGTAAACCTTTTTCAGTGTGGCTTCTTTCTCCGCTTTGAGCCACACCGCTGCCATCTCCCCGTTGTCCACCGTATTGACATACTGCATCAGCACAATATCCCCATCATTTATCAGAGCGTCAATCATCGACATGCCTTTAACTTTCAAGGCATAAATATCCTGCCTGCCCCGGGTAAGGTCAGCCGTTACCTCAAGCAAATCGGCGCCCGCGGTTGCGTCCCACGTCTCTGAACCGGGCACTGGAACTGGTTCCCCGGCAGCTATCTGTCCAATTATCGGCACCTGCACTTTCGGCAGTGATGATGCTCTACCAAGCAGTTCGATGCCGCGCGATACCTCGGCGTCACGGCGTATGTGTCCTTCTTTTTCCAGCACTTTCAGGTGGTAGTCAACCACTGACGTGGAGCTGATGCCACAGCCTGCCTGTATATCCCTGACGGTTGGGGGATAACTTTTTCCCTCCATAAATTTGAGGATGAAGTCAGCAATTTGCTTTCTTTTTGCTGATAATCGACTTTTCATTTCCTGCCTGTACGTGAGAAGAACAATTGTTCTATTTTCAAATTTACAACAAACGGGAAATATTGTCAACTAAAGATAGAAAAATGGTAAATTGACGCTTTTTAGCGTCGCTCTGCCTGGGAAAGCACCTGGTGCTGCAGCATCGTTTCCAATGCCATCTTGTCCATCTCAAGCTGTACCGGCACGGGATATTCGCCGGTAAAGCAGGCCAGGCAGAACTGGTTCTTAGGCAAAGCAACGGCCTTCAGCAGGCCATCTATACTGAGATAGCCAAGCGAATCTGCGTCAATGAACCGGCAAATTTGTGGTATTGACTTCTGGGCCGCTATCAGTTCACTGCGGGTAGCCATGTCCACGCCGAAGAAGCAGGGGTAACGGATGGGTGGCGCGCATATACGCATGTGGATTTCTTTGGCTCCGGCACGCCTTAATTCCTTGATCACGCTCGGTGTTGTGGTGCCCCGAACAATGCTGTCATCCACCACCACCAGCTTCTTGTTATTGAGCATGCGGGGCATAGGGTTGAATTTCAGCTTTACGCCCAGGTCTCTGATGCGCTGGTCAGGTTCAATGAACGTCCGCCCCACGTAGCGATTCCTGATAAGCCCCTCCCCGATCGAGATGCCTGACTCCCGGGCATAGCCGATACCAGCGCTGGTGGCCGAATCAGGCACACCCACAACGAGGTCAGCGCCCACCGGGTGCTCCACTGCTAATCCTGCACCCATCGCCTGCCGTGCCGGAGAAAGCAACCGACCATTGATAACACTGTCGGGACGGGCAAAATAAATGTACTCGAAGATGCATAGTGCCCGCCGGCCCTTTTTGCCGGGATAACTCTCAACACCGTTGACATCAATCTTGATGATTTCGCCCGGCTCGACCTCGCGGATGAAGCTGGCGCCAGTGTGGTCAAGGGCACATGTCTCCGAGGCGATAACCCAACCACCGTCAATCTGGCCCAGGCACAGCGGGCGTACCCCCAGCGAACCACGAACCGCGAAAAGTGTGTCCTTGGTCAGGAGCGTCAGCGAGTACGCTCCGTGCAGTCGGTTCATGGCGTAACGTATCCTGTCTACCCAGTTATCCTCCGGTGCGGCAAGGACGAGGTTGGCGATTACCTCACTGTCGGTGGAGCTTTGAAAAGTGTAGCCCTGTTCACAAAGCTGCTCAAAAAGGAACTCCGCATTGACGATATTGCCATTGTGCGCTATGGCGATGGCATTATTTCCCTTGCCCACCACCATGGGCTGCACATTGCATGCCTGATTGGACCCTCTGGTTGAATACCGATTGTGACCGATGGCCATACTGCCGCTGAGATGGCCGAGCGCTTCTTCGGTGAAAACCTGAGCTACCAGGCCCGTTTTGGCATAAACGTTGACTTTCTTGCCATCGGCGGTGGCAATACCACTGCTTTCCTGGCCCCGGTGCTGCAGGGCAAAGAGGGCAAAATAGGTAAGGCGGGCTACATCTTCATTTGGGGCATAAACACCGAAAACACCACAGCTTTCTTGCAACTTATCCAGCCTCTTATCTCCGGTCCCGGTTGACCCTACCACTATTAATTATATCCCCCGCAGACTTTTGGGTCAACTCAGCCTAATCACGCAAACGCCCGACAATGGTTTTTCAGCCAGTCGATAACCTGTTTCATGGCCTGTGCTGACACCGCATAAAACATTATGTCAAATTCAATCGCAGGAAAAATTCCCGGTTACCCGATGCGCCAAGAATGGGCGATGCCGCCAGCCCTTTTAACCGCAGATTCTGTGCCACCGCCCACTTGATGAAGCGTCCCAGAACCCTGGCGTGCAGTTGCGGGTCTTTGATTATGCCCCCTTTTCCCACCTCCGCCCGCTTGGCCTCGAACTGCGGCTTGAGCAGTACCAGCAGGTCGTCTTTCGCTTTGAGTAACTCAACTGCTGACGGTATGACTTTGGTCACCGATATAAAAGAGAGGTCCATGGTCGCCAGGTCGACCTTTTCCGGCAGAGATATAGGGTAGCGGGCATTGACTCTCTCCATGACCACCACCCTCTTGTCCTGCCTCAGGCGGTAGTCCAGCTGCCCGTAGCCCACGTCGATGGCATATACCTTTTTCGCTCCCCGCTGCAGCAGGCAATCCGTAAAGCCGCCGGTGGACGCCCCGATGTCCGCCGCCACCATTCCCGCAACATCCATCTGGAAAGCATCAAGCGCGTGCGCCAGCTTGGTGCCCCCGCGGCTGACGTAGGGCAACGGCTCTTTGACCGCGATTTCAATATCCTCGCTGACGAGGGTGCCGGCTTTGGTGACGGCATCCCCACCCGCCGTAACTGCCCCGGCCATGATTAAGGCCTGGGCTCTGGCACGGCTTCCCGCCAGCTCCCGCTCCACCAGCAGGGTATCAATGCGCTTTTTGGCCACGATTAGAGTTTAGCACAATCTGGATTTCACTTTCAGCGAGTGCATCAATAAAAAAAAGGGCTGTGCCCCTCCATAACGCCTCTTTCCAGATTGCCCTATTCCTTCCCTTTTTTCCGCTGCTTCGTCTCGGCCTTGGTTCTTTTCTTCTCTATTTTGGCCTTTTTCTTTTCCGCCTCAAGCTGGACAGCCTCCGGGGTAACCGGCGCTACGGCTAAGGCTTCCTGAGCTTTCTTTTTATGAACGCGCTCGATCATCATCATGGCCAGGTAGCGACCGAAGTAGCCGACAAATCCCGCCACCAGCACTATCCCCACCCACTTTAGAACCTCAACAAAGTCCATACGGGAGTATTATAGCAGAATATATACACTCTGATTAGATACCTCACCCCTTTTTCCCCTTCTCCTTTGGCCGAGAGGTATGAAAGGTATAACTTTTGTTAAGGCTTTCTCCTTGGTATTATAGGGGCATACTGTAGAGCGAGTAAAGTCAAGGTTCGAGTCCAGGATGGTGGGCCTTGGGGGACAGTTCCCGAACTACTGTTTGAGAAAAAAGGCTTAATTCCAGCCGTACAGCAGTTATTGGTGAGTCATAACCGTTAGCGAACTATCAAGTCCTCAAGCATTACGGCTCTCCCGGTCTGGATGGCGCCGAAGCCGTACCTGTCTCGGATGCGGTCTATCGTTTTATTCAACTCCTCGAGTTTGCGACTGGAAGGAGTAAAAAGTGTTGTCTGCCGACTCGGTTCTACCAAATGGGATACACCAATTCCGATCAGCCGTACCCCTTGTCTTTCAACTGTCAGCG
>JADHXF010000079.1 GCA_016783105.1 Dehalococcoidales bacterium
TTCCAACGCCTATGACGCCAAGGGACTGCTCAAGACCGCCATCCGCGATGATAATCCGGTGATGTTCTTCGAGCACAAGCGGCTCATGTGGGGCGGCCCCACCAGCCAGGTGCCTGATGAAGAATACCTGGTTCCCTTTGGTCAGGCAGAAATCAAGCGAGAAGGCACTGATGTGACCGTGATGGCTACTGCGTACATGGTTACCATGGCGCTCAACGCTGCCGAAAAACTGCAGCAGGAAAAGGGAATCAGCCTGGAAGTCATCGACCCGCGCACCATCGTGCCCTTCGACAAAGAAACGATATTGAAATCGGTGAAAAAGACGGGGCGGCTGGTCTGTTTCACGGAAGAATGTGAAACGGGCAGCTTTGCCGGACATGTGGCGGCAATCGTGGCTGATGAAGGCTTCGACTATCTTGACGCCCCGATAAAAAGGGTCAACGCGCCGGACACACCGGTACCCTACGGCATCATCATGGAGGACTTCTGGATTCCCAGTGAAGAGAAACTTATCAAGACAATAAACGAGATACTGTAACCGCTATCCTGATTGCAGCGCAGTCCATAATCACAGTATCTTTATTACGGCTGAATTAAGCGCTATGAAAAAGGGAAGGAATCAGCAAATGATTGTTGTCACCTTCCCTTTCCCTTTGCTGCAGGCATAACATGGTTTGCGCTAATAGCGCAGTCCGTATAATATATATCTAGCACGTTACAGGAGGTATTCAAGCTATGGCCCATGATGAAAAGCTGATTCAGAAACTGACAGAGAAAGCGAGGATTATCCGCCGGGACGCCGTGGAAATGATAAAAGCCGGCGATGCTGGATGGATAGGTGGCTCGTTTTCACAGGCGGACATTATTGCCGCGCTCATGTTCCACCACATGAAACATGACCCGAAGAATCTACACCTAGAGGACAGGGACCGGCTCATTGTCTCCAAAGCCCACTGCTGTGAGACGGTCTATGCCGCCCTCGGCGAGGCAGGCTACTTCTCCAAAGAGCTTTACCAGTCCTATGGCAAAATGGGCGCCACCCTTCAGGCGCATACGGAGCGGATTGTGCCGGGGATTGAGTATTCCGGCGGCTCGCTGGGCGAGGGGTTGTCCTTTGCCCTGGGTGAAGCGCTGGCGGCGCGCATCGATGCCCCCAGAGATTCGTCCGGCCGCCCCATCCCGCGCTACCGCGCTTTCTGCATCGTTGGCGATGGAGAGAGCAATGAAGGGCAGGTATGGGAGGCGGTCATGGCATCTGTCCACTTCAAGGTGGACAACCTCGTGGCCATCGTCGACCACAATAAGTTCCAGTCCGGTGCCTCAGTCGAGGAAAGAATGAATATGATGCCCTGGGCGGACAAATGGAAAGCTTTCGGGTGGGACACCACCGAGATTGACGGCCACGACTTCGAAGCTATCCTCACCGCCCTGGAAAACGCGGACAAGGTCAAAGGCAAGCCACATGCCATCATCGCCCATACCACCAAATGCAAGGGGGTGCCCTCTTTCGAGCACAAGAACCTGCATTTCTGCAAGCTGTCCGATGAAATGTACGCCGAGGCGATGGAGGCACTCAAATAGGCAGTCTCGCGCCAATAGCAAAAAGACCATAAGGGAGTGAAAGATGAAACGGAATTATGTGCTGGAAACACCTGGCGAAATGAAAGCCATGTACCAGGCCTATAACGAGGAAATGATAGAACTGTCCCGGAAAAACGGCAACATTGTGCTCCTGTACGGCGACTTCCCCCACGGTGCTGCGGGCGAGCTGTTCCAGAAAGAGCACCCCGACCGCATCTACGATGTCGGCATCGCCGAGGCCAACCTCATCACTACCGCCGCTGGTCTGGCGGGGGGCGGCTACCTCCCGTTCACCCACTGCCACAGCATCTTTGCCATTGGCCGGGCGTATAACCAGATACGCCAGAATGTGGCCTTTGATAAATTGAATGTCAAAATCGTCCTCTGCAACTCCGGTATGCTCTTGGCTTTTATGGGCGGTTCGCACCAGATTATCGAGGAAATCGCTGCCATACGCGTCATTCCCAATATGACGCTCGTTTCACCCGCCGACCCCATTTCGACGAAGAAAGCGACCGCGGCAATTGCCAGGCATGTCGGCCCGGTGGCCCTGCGCCTCTCCGGTTCCCCCGTACCTACCATGTATCGTGATGACTTCCCGTTTGAACTGGGGAAGGCCGCGGCGCTGACCGATGGCGGTGATGCCACCATCATTTCCACCGGCATGGTGCTCTCTGACGCGCTGGAAGCAGTTGACACGCTGGAGAAAGAAGGCATCAAGGTACGCCTGCTGGACATGCACACCCTCAAGCCGATTGATGAAGAGGCTGTCCTCAAAGCCGCCAGAGAGACCGGCGCCATCGTCACGGTGGAAGACAGCAGCATCATCGGTGGCCTGGGCGGAGCCGTAACCGAGGTCGTGGCGGAGAACTCGCCAGTGCCGGTGAAACGGGTCGGCGTGAAAGACCGCTTCGGGCAAGCAGGCACCGTCCCGGAACTGAAAGAGGAATACGAGCTATCAGCCCGGCATATTGCCCAGGCGGTCAGAGAGGTAGTTAAAAAGAAATAGACTGATGCCAGCCTATTACATACAGTAAAGGAGGAGTCATGAAACAACTCGGTTTCATCGGCCTGGGTAATATGGGTAAAGGCATGGCTTTGAATCTGACCAGGGCGGGGTATTCGCTGACCGTCCATGATATCAGGCCCGAGCCTGTTCAGGAACTGGTGAAAGCCGGCGCTAAAGCAGCCGGTTCCCCACGCGAGGTGGCGCAGAATTCAGAGGTGGTCATCACCATGGTAACCTCATCCCCCCACGTGGAGCAGGTGATGTTCGGCCCTGACGGCGTCCTCGCCGGGATGAAAAAAGGCAACATCATTATCGATATGAGCACCATCGACCCGATTGTGACCCGCAAGGTAGCGGCCGCGGCCGCCGAAAAGGGGATCGATATGCTGGATGCGCCGGTGAGCGGTGCCCCACCCAAAGCCGCCGATGGCACCCTCTCCATAATGGTGGGCGGGGAAAAAGAAATCTTCGACCGGTGCCAACCGATACTGGACGTCATGGGGGAGAATATCTTTCACGTGGGCGACGTGGGCATGGGGGGGGTGGTCAAGCTGGCCAACAACCTCATCGGTGCGGTGTGCGGCATCGCTGTTTGTGAGGGCTTCCTCTTCGGCACCAAGCTGGGGGCTGACCCCAAGACCCTGTTCAAAGTCATCAGTGCCAGTGCCGGTAACTGCTGGTTCCTGCAGACCAGAGTCCCCTACCCCGACGTTATCCCCACGAGCCCGGCCAATAATGACTTTGCCCCCGGCTTCACCACCGACCTTATGGCCAAAGACCTGGGCCTTATCCTTTCCGCCGCCGAAGCAACCAAAATCCCGCTGCTGGCCGGCAGCCTGACCCGGCAGCTGATTGAGGCGGCCCGAGCCGCGGGTTATGGAAGCAAGGACTGGTCCGTGGTCGCCAAGGTAATACAGCAGCTGGCTGGAGAAGAGGCCTGATAAGGAAACGTCAAAATGTCAGTATTGATTACCGGCGGCACCGGCGGCATCGGCGCCGGCCTGGCGCATGAACTAATCGCCAGGGGTAAGGATGTGGTGCTCTTTGATATCGCCCCGCAAATGCAGCGCCTGGCCGATATCAAAGACAAAGTGAAGATAGTCCAGGGCGACCTCAAGGTGTTTCCCGAGGTGCTGAACGCCGTCAGGGATAACAACGTTGACGAAATCTTTCATCACGGCGGGATGATGAGCATTCCCTCCGACCTCAATCCCTGGGCAGCGTTCCAGGTTAACGTTATGGGTTCCATGCATGTACTGGAGGCAGCCAGGCTGTTCGGTGTCAGGAGGTTCATCTTTGCCAGCACGGACGCTACCTATGGACTCGGCACCGGTCAGGTGATTGATGACGCTACGCTGCAGCGACCGATTACCATGTACGGCGCCGGCAAACTGTACATCGAGCTTCTGGGCAGATTTTACCGTCGCAAATTCGGTCTGGACTTTCGCACCGTCCGTTATTGCATGGTGATGCGTCCCGGCGCCAAAATACGCTCCCTGCCGGTGTTTATGCTCTGGATGGTCGAAAACGCCGCGCTGGGCCAGCCCTTCGAATGCTTTGCCGCCGAAAATGTCGCCGTACCTGTCATTTACTACAAGGACGCCGTCCGCGCTACCATAATGCTCTATGAAGCGCCGGCAGAGAAGATAAAGACGGTCTGCTATAACCTGTCTGGAATCTCGCCGACCCCCACCGCCGGTGCCCTGGAGAAAGCTATTAAGAAATTTATTCCGGGAGCTCAGATAACTTATAATCCCGATCCCCTGGTCATGGAATACTACCGCACCAGACCGGTAAGCACCATTGATGACACCCGGGCGCGCGAAGAGTGGGGCTGGAAACCGGAGTTCACCGATGTTCAGAAAGTGGTCGCCGACTTTATCGAGGAAGTAAAAGGCAGACCCGATTTCTGGGGTGTCGGTATCGACGACCGGCGTTGATGACGCGATGTGGTCGTAGTGCCATGCGATGAAGCTGAGGAAGTCCTCCAGAAGACGAAAAAGTTCCTGGAAAATGAAGTCAGGGTAATAGAAAAGGTCAATGCCGGCGAAAGTCTCTATAACATCATTGGCCTGGACAAATTAGAAGCCACGACCATTGACCATACCAAGCTATACGATAAATAGCCTTTTTGATTATTTGTGAAGCAAAGGGTTCATTACAG
Source organism: Dehalococcoidales bacterium (assembly GCA_016783105.1). The sequence continues at coordinate 4,755 of JADHXF010000079.1, forward strand.
GAATAACATATTACAGCCACATAAACAGGTTAGATGTTATAAGATATGAATACGGTCTCGACAAGGAGGATTACTTGAAAATGGAAAAGAAAGAATCCTATGCCACTCAGGAGGAGTATGAACGACGCATTATTCATTACCAAGATGTTCCCATTGTAGAAATAGCCCCTAGTATGAAATACCACATTGTATCTGCGGAAAGGATTACTGTCGGCTTCATTGATGCGGCGCCAAATTCTGTAGGGCCTACGCATAAACATGAAGCAGAACAAATATTGATAGTAATGGACGGCGCCTGTGAAGAAGCTGTTGAAGGGAAACTATTTCCTCTAGAGAAGGGAGACGTCTTGATTATTCCCTCTAATGTGGAGCATGGAACCTATATGTCCGATAAAGGTTGTCAAATCCTCGACATCTATTCACCGCCAAGACAGGATTATTTAGCGAAACTTGAAGAGGTGAAGAAAAGCCAGAAAAAATGATTCTTCTTCACCAGATTCCACACTCCTATTATGCCCCTTTTTGATTGTGATTTAAAAAGTCTAGAACCCCTGCTTCTACCTAAACCAGCGGGGGCCTTTTTTCTGCCCACGGTGCCGCCTGTTCGTAGGCCGCCGCTGCTTTCAGGAGAGCGGTTTCACCGTGGTGTCGGCCCACGATTTGCACCCCGATGGGCAGCCCGTTTTCCGTCCAGCCGCAGGGCACCGATATCGCCGGATGGCCGGTCATGGTGATGGCGTAGGTCAGCATCGCCCAATCCAGGTAGTGCTCCATGGGCTTGCCGGCGATTTCGGTGGGGAACTTCAACTCGGCGATAAAGGGCGGGACTGGCGCCGTCGGCGTCAGCAACAAGTCATATTTATCAAAGAAATTTTTAGCCCTGGTCCATATCTCCGAACGCTGCCGGTGCGCCCAGGCTATCTCCTGAACCGATAATTTCAGCCCCTGCTCGATATTGCCCGTAACCAGCGGGTTTACCCAGCGCTTGAACTCCGGGTCGTTCTGGTATTGTTCTCCGTAGACAGCGACGAAGCGCATTC
>JADHXF010000080.1 GCA_016783105.1 Dehalococcoidales bacterium
AACGCCTGCGGTAACGTTCCTTGATGTCTGGACATCGCGCGTAATCCAGAACCCTGCGTTCTGCACGTTGGGCAGGGCAGAACTTTGCCCTGCCGCCTGGCCGTAGTTCGGGAACAGGGTGATTAAGCTGGCGGCAATTGCCCCGACCACCACCGCCATTATGGCCGAGCCGATAACCAGTTCAAGCAGGGTGAACCCTTTTTGTCTTTTACTCATTGCTTTAGCCGCTATGCCGGTATACTGATATTTGCAATTTCTGCTGATTATGGCGCCTGACGGTTACGTTTACGCCTTGCAGCTCGAATCCGCCCTCCATTTCACTGATGATTTCAACCGGTGTGGTTATATTGACCGAATAGCCGGCGGCGGCAAGGTCAGCCGGAACGGTAATCAGCTCGTAGCGATTTGCCGGGTCGCCGGGGTCGTAGTCAGCGACCTTGACGTAGTCCTGTATCTTGGTGTATTCTACCTGTGATTTGGCCAGGCTTTCGGCGGCAACCCTTTCCTGGCTTATACCGATGGCCTTGAAGGTGCTGGTCATGCCGCTCATATAGGCGACGGCAATTACGCCAAGTATAGCCACCCCGACGAGGATTTCAAGAAGCATCACGCCTTTCTGCCCCGGGTTAATGCCGCCTGCCCTGCCTGGTATCCACCGCATGATACTGTTCCTCCGCCGCAACTTGTTATTCCCCCGCCTCTAAAAAATAACCTTTTGTCTGTTAATATGTAAACTCAATAATAATAATATAAGAGATAGCCTGCAATTACAACCTGTCGCCATAATCCCGAACGTGGTTGTAATAATTTTGTAACGGACTTGGTCTGACTGGTCAACGTATACCGGTAAACTGGAACGGCGGGCCGTCTAATCGGTGGCGAGGTCACCCACCGCAGCCGCTGTCAATCTGGCAATATCCGCTGTCTTCAGTTTGACCAGCCTGGACCTGGCGCCGCCGCCACACCAGACGTAATCACGGCGCATGACCCTTTGGTCAATGTATACCGGTATCTTTTTCCGGTGACCTACCGGGGGTATGCCACCGGTGGGGTAACCGGTGGTAGCCTTGGCGGCGACATCGGAGGCCAGCCGCACCGACTTCGAACTGGAACAGCGTTCCAGCTTGTGACGGCTCACATCGGTATCCGCAAGCACCACCGCCAGCAATGGTCTGCCAGCATGGTCAACGAAAACGAGGGACTTGACAATCTCGCTTAACGGCAAGCCACTGGCCTCAGCCGCATCGGTGGCATGGTGAGTGGCCCTTTTCTCCATGAACTCAAATTCAACTTTGTTGCTGACCAGAAAGGCGGCCAGGTTCATTAGACTGCCCACAGCTAGCAATTCTACACAGCAAAGATGACTTTTGCAACCCGTTCCGGGTGAAAATTCGCCCGCGTTTGACAAATGAAGTCAGGCTCGCTAAACTGCCTTAACTCGATTAATCAGTAACAATCAGGAGGTTATTCGATGGCAAAGGCTGATTGTGTTGTCAGGGGAGGTATGGTCGTCAGCGGGAAAGGGATAGCCAGAGAAGATATTCTGGTGGGCGATGGGGTGGTTCAGAAGGTGGGCATGAACCTCGAAGCGCCGAAAGTGATTGATGCTTCCGGCAAGTATGTATTTCCCGGCATCGTTGACGCCCACAGCCACCCGGTCTATGCCGACAAAATAGATACCTTTTCCCTGTCAGCAGCTTATGGTGGTATCACCACGATAATCCCGTTCTTTGGCAATCTGGCGGCATGGGGCACCTCCGGGAAGACCTCGGAAATCATCAAGAAAATGATTGAGGAGGGAGAGCGAATATCTTATCTCGATTTCGCCATCCATGCTGTGGTCGTGGCCGAAGATGATGTCAGGGCGGAAATCCCGAAGCTGATAAAGATGGGAGTGCCGTCCTTCAAGATGTACATGACTTATCCCCGAAGGGGCATGATGATGCCCGATGATAAGATGCTGGAAGCTATGGCGGTGGCGGCGGTCGATGGTGGCATGGCCATGGTGCATGCCGAAAATGGCTACGGTATCGACTACCTGGTGGACAGGTTCACCGCTGAGGGCAAAGTCTCCCGGGAGTATTTCATGCCGTCGCAGCCAAACATCCTTGAGGTGGACGCGGTCCAGCGGGCGGCCACCTATGCTGCCCTCACCGACTGTCCTCTTTACGTTGTGCATTTGAGTGCGAGGGAAATTCCCGGGGTTATTAGCGTGATGAAGCGGGAGGGAGGACGCATCTACGGCGAGACCTGCCCGCAGTACCTGTCCCTGACCAACCAGGTCGTGCTGGAGAGGGGGGCTCTGGGCAAAGTAGGCCCGCCATTGCGGGAGAAGGAAGACAATGAGGCAATCTGGCAGGGTCTGGCCAGCCACGCTATCGATACCGTGGCCAGCGATTCGTGCAATGTCAGGGCGGAACAAAAAGAGTGGGGTGGCGCTTCCACGGATTTCATCACCGGTTCGGGAGCCAGGCCCAGGTCAGGCAATATTTTTGAGGCGCGCTTCGGTGCTCCCTGGGCGGAGCAGATGCTCCAGGTGGTGTATCACGATGGCGTGAATGGCGGACGTATTACCCTGCCGCGCCTGGTACAGACAATGTGTGAGAATCCGGCGAAGATATTCGGGCTCTATCCGAAGAAAGGCGTCATTCAGGAGGGTTCCGACGCTGATATCGTCGTATTTGATTCATCAGTGCCGTGTACCATCAGTGCGGAGAATATGCACGGCAATGCCGACTTTACCCCCTTTGAGGGTAAGGCAGTGATGGGTGCCCCGGTCTTCTCCATGCAGCGCGGCGAGGTGATTATCGAAGACGGTCAGCTCAGGAGAAAGCCGGGCAACGCCAGGTTCTTGCCCGGGAACCGCGAGCTGGCTGCCTATGCCAGGAACGGGTACCCGGTGGCGTAAGCTACCCGTGACCACGTTGATGATAAAACTCTAATTATTAAAACTTATAGGGCGCTGGTATAGATTTTCTTGACATCATCTTCCGTCAGATTTCTGGGGTTGGGCACGAAGAGTCGGCTCAGCTTCATGCCTCCTTCCACGAGCGACGGTATATCGGCTTTGGTAACGCCGTAATCGCTCAACCTGGCCGGGATGTTAACGATTTCAAGTAGCTTGAAGAGAGAGGCCACCAGTCTCTCTGCTGCCTGGTAAGACGTAAGTCCTCTCGTGTCCTCACCCATGGTCTGAGCTATAGCGGCGTACTTCTTTAAGCTGCCGATTTTATTGTAATCGACCACGTACGGCAGCATGACCGCGTTGGCCCTGCCGTGAGACAGGTGATATTTGACACCCAGTATATTGGATAAAGCATGTACCGCGCCCAACCCGCCGCCGGTAAAAGCCATGCCGGCCATAGTGGCCCCGAGCGACATGTTGTATCGTGCGGTGATATTTTCGGCTTTGGCATAGGCCGCAGGCAGGTTTTCCGCAATCAAGCGGATAGCTTCGATGGCCAGAACATCGGAGAAAGGCGTGGCACTCATCGCCACATAGGTCTCTATGGCGTGAATCAGGGCGTCAACGCCGGTGTCGGCAGTCACCCTGGGGGGCATTGACAGGGTGAGCAAGGGGTCGACGATGGCGACATCCGCCAGAGCACAGTTACTGTGCACGGCTATTTTCAGATTTACGGCTTCGTCTATGGCTACAATCGTGCGGGTGGCTTCACTGCCGGTGCCAGCGGTGGTCGGGAGCAATATCCGGGGAAGCCCTCTCTGGGGCACCATATCCGTCCCGACGTAATCCAGTATCCTGCCTTTGCTTTTAGCCATGATGGCAACACCTTTGGCCACATCCAGCGAACTGCCCCCGCCAACGCCGATAATGATATCTGACCCATTATCGACTGCCATTCGGGCACCATCATCGATATTTCGAGTCGGCGGCTCGGCCTCGACCTTGTCGAAAACATCGAAATCTATCTTCTGGGCTTTCAGAGAATCCTGAACGCCCGTCAGCAGGTTGGCGGCCACCACTCCTTTATCGGTTACAACGAGTGCCTTTTTCGCACTGAATTGCGCTGCCTCTTTCCCCACCAGACTGGCAGTACCATTGCCGAATATGACTTTGGTCGGCGACAGGAACGTGTTTACTTTATCCATGACGGCAGTACCTCCCTTTCTTTAATTTAAAACTGGCACACCGCAACCATTTTAATACGCAAACGGTAAAGTATCAATAATTACGCATGGGGAAATTTTACTGATGAAGGTGGTTAAAGTGAAAAGAGGTGATTAACTGACCGGGAACGAGTGGAAAATGGGAAAGGTGAAATGAGAAAGGTTCTATTCGATGCCGTTAAGGCAGTTTTCAATTTGTTCAAGGTTGCAGACTATGGTGGGGGAGGTGGTATCTATGTCAACTATTCCATCGCTGTCGACGGTATATTTGAACTGGCTATATCTCTTGGTGAGGTAGTGAGGATAAAGACTGTGCTCTGCTGAGGGAAACTTCGCCATGTCATTCGTCGCCATGGAAACGTCCGGGACATCTTTTACCCTTTCGATAACCCGCATCGACTGGAGGGCGGTCGATATAATGTAGTGCTCATAGAGGGCTGATACCTCCTGGGCTTCCCCTATCAGACCGGAAGATACGGCCGGTCTTTCAGCAACTGACATCTTCAAACTGGCAAAGCTGAATTCCATTCCGTTTTCCGTCTGGGCAAAAGTGAAATAACTCCTGCCCATTATTAGAAATGAGAGAGAGATGATGGCTATTAAAACAAACCGCGGTACATTGATATAAAGAAGCCTCATGCCGCCCAGCTACCCCGCGTTATTCGTATTCAGTGCATGTGTTCAGTTTAATACGCGCAGGGTCGACAGTAAATCACCCATTTTTATGATTCCCCATGCTCTAATGGGTGATTCAGCGCCTCACCCGCAGTAGGGACGCTATTCAGGACAGATAATAATGCGGTTCCCGTCAAAGCAAGGCACAATGTGATATTTATCTATCTGGCTGGCATATTCCAGGTCAGCGGCAAAGCCGATATTTATGAGGTAGCGGCCATGTTCGCTGCTTTTGAGCACGGCCAGCGGCCTTTCCCGGTTCGCCCTGGAATATTCGGCGGCGGATATAGCCGCATCGCTCAGGTCCGGCGATATCCCGGATTTCGCAAATTCGGACTGCAAGCGCGGTGCAATCAATCCAGCGCAGTATGTGTCCTCCGGTGATGGTTCGCCGTGGCGCCCCGCACAAACGAGGAGAATTCTTTCTATGGCATTGCTCATCGCTGCTCTCACCGTTACCGCGGACACCGCGGACAGATTGACCAGCGCTCCGAGGTACACGGCCCTGGCACTGCCCTGAAAAGCCCGTCGCAGGGCCGGCGTGCCATTGGTGGTTGAGAAATAAATCACCCTGCCGGAAATTTTACTTGAGTCGAGGTATTCGATAGGGGAGTTCCCCAGATTAAATCCGGGAATGCGCAGCCCCCTTCTTTCACCGCCAAGTAGAAAAGGAACGTTATCCCCAGACTTCGCACATCGCCTGGCCTCCGCAGCCGTAACGCAGGGGCGCACCTCGCGGGCACCATTTGCCAGTGCCGTAACTATGGTGGTGGTGGCGCGGAGAACATCAATAACCACGCATATCGCGTCTTCAAAACGAGTTGATAGCAACCGGGGCGTGAGGATAACGTCTATTTTCATGCGCTGAGTCAGCAATTACTGTAAATTGGTTGAACCGGTAACAGTATATCATATGGCGGGAT
>JADHXF010000020.1 GCA_016783105.1 Dehalococcoidales bacterium
TGTTATCTCCCCGGCCAACCGGGAACTCTTTCTGGAGCGACTGGCGGAAGCTCTTAAAGCTTAAAGCGATTCAATATTTTTAATCTTATTTTTGACTGGCCAGGTATGCCTTCGTTTCCTGGGCCAGTCCGGTTAGCAGCTCGTTCAGTTTCAGCGGCGGAATATACACGCAGAAAATCTTCAGCGTCTCGGTCTCGCTGGTATTCCGGCACTCATGCTCCACGCCTTTGGGCGCAACGATAACCGAGTCCGTTTCCAGCTTGATCGCTTTGCCATCCATCAGGCATTCGCCGCGCCCGACAAAGTACATTATCTCGTCACTGTCCGGATGGGTGTGCTTCCCGGTGCCGCTACCGGCCGGTATGTGCGAGAAAAGCACGGTTGCCGTTTTATAGCCCGTCGTCTCGGGGCAGGCAATGAGCTTCAGGTATCGTTCCCGCGGGGGGTCCACCTTTACCGCGGGAAATTCCCATCCACGATAAACCTGTACTGACATAATCCCTCCTTTGTGCTTTTATTTACCGGGCAGTTTTTTAGCCAGGTCGTCTTGTATTATAGCGCTCAGGCAACTATAATAAAACATCCATAAAAAGCCTATGAAAAATACCATCTTTATGATTCACGGTATGTGGAGCGGCGGCTGGTACTGGGATAAATACCGTCGATTTTTCGAGGACCGGGGGTATCGTTGCCTAGCTCCCACGCTGCGCCTCCATGACGTGGACCCGAAAGCACCGCCTCACCCCGACCTTGGCACCACCAGCCTGCTGGATTATGCCTCCGACCTGGAGAATGAAATCAGGAAACTTGACCATCAACCCATCATTATGGGACATTCCATGGGAGGGCTGCTGGCCCAGATACTGGGCAGCCGGGGACTGGCCAGTGCCCTGATTCTGCTGACGCCGGCACCACCGAGAGGCATTCTAGCGCTGAAACCGTCATCAATCAGAGGGGTCTGGAGCTGCCTGACAAAGTGGGGCTTCTGGCGCAAACCCTGCCGGCAGACTTACGGAGAAGCTGTTTACTCAACAATGAACCTGCTCCCGGCCAGGGAGCAAAAAGAAACGTACGACAAGCTGGTATTTGAGTCCGGCCGGGCAACGTTTGAAATCGGACTCTGGTTTCTCGACCGCAAAAGGGCTTCCGAAGTTGACGCCTCCAGGATTACCTGTCCGGTCCTCGCGGTTGGCGGCGGGCAAGACCGCATTATGCCAGCATCGGTAGTTCGAAAAATCGCGCACCGGTATCGAAAGGTAGCCACCTATCGCGAGTATGCCGACCACGCGCACAAAGTTATCCTGGAACCGGGTTGGCAGGATATAGCTGAGGATATTGCCCGCTGGCTTGAAACGGCATTGAACAGGGAAAACAAAGACAGATAAGCGCGAGGAGAGAGCAACATGGCGCAAGGCGACAAGGAAACAGATACCAGTACGCTCGTCGAGCAAGTTTTAAAAATGGCTGACCTCATTGAGTACCAGGAAGGCTCGGTGGTCAGCCGGACCATAATCGACCAGAAAACCGGCACGTTAACGCTGTTTGCGTTTGCCGCCGGGCAGGGACTGAGCGAGCATACCGCGCCGTTTGACGCCCTCGTTTATCTTCTGGACGGTGAAGCTGAGATTACCATCGCCGGCCAGCGTCACCGGTTGAGTGAAAAAGATATGATTATTATGCCTGCCAACAAACCCCACGCGCTGAAAGCGATAGAGAACTTCAAGATGCTGCTGGTGATGATACGTTCATGACGCTCGATGGTACGACAGAGATGTCATGACACGCTTTTCCCCGCTCCACGGGTGTTACCGGGAAGATATATAGGGCAAATAGTCTTCCAGTTTCTTCTTGCTTATTTTACTGGCCGGTATTTTTCGCAGAGAGTCGGTGAAAAAGACTTTTTTCGGCAGTTTATAGTCGGCCATGCGGCTCTGGCAGAAATTCCTGATCTCCTGCTCGGTGGCATCAAACCCCCTCTTCAGCTCGACAACCGCGCCCACAATCTCACCACGTAGCCTGTCCGGGATACCGACAACGGCGGCTTTAGCCACCTTGTAATAGCGGCAAAGCACATCTTCAATATCCCCGGGCCAGATATTCTGGCCCTTCAGGATAAGCATGTCCTTTTTCATACCGGTGAGATAAAGATAGCCGTCTTCATCCATATAACCCAGGTCGCCAGTTTGCAGCCATCCGTCTTTAATCACCTCAGCGGTAGCCTGCGGATTATCATAGTATCCCGTCATTATGGGGCCCCTGACCACTATCTCACCGTTTACATTGGGAGGCAGTAACCTGCCATTATCATCTGCCACTCTTATTTCCCAGCCCGGTAAAGCCTTACCGATTGAGCCAATTTTTCTCCGGTCGTCCGTAGGGTGATGGGTGATATGAGACACCGACTCGGTAAGCCCCCAGACATCGAGGATATCGGCGCCGTAGTGGTGCTTGAATCTCTCTATTATGTCAACGGTCAGCGTGGCACCACCACTGCCCCACAGCCGGACGGAACTGGTGTCATATTTTATCCCTTCCCGCTCAGCAACGTTGATTGCCAGCGCGTAGATATAGGGCACCCCGAGGTACATGGTTCCCCGTTCACGCTCGATGGTTTCCAGAAAGCTGGTTATCGACCGGCCGGTACCGGGCACAATAATCACCGTGCTTCCTTTCCGAATGGAGCCCAGCATTACCGAAGCCAGCCCAAACATGTGGTACATGGGCAGCGCAAACATCATCATCCTGTCTTCTTCCGTCTGCTGGAACTCATCACCGGAAACAGTCGCCTCAAAAACCAGGCTGCGGTGGGTAAGCATCACCCCCCGGGGCTGGCTCGTCGGCCCGCTGGTGTAGGAAATAACGCCGATGTCATCCGGCTTTAGCTCAATATCCACTTTAGCCGCAGAGCCGTTCGCCATTATTTCCCGGTAGCTGGGGAATCTTCCCCCATATCGACCGTCCAGTTCGATTACGTGCTCAATCGATTTCAGCCGGGGAAGGACCGGCACCACAGGCTCCAGCAGGTCACTTTCCGCCACCAGCACCTTTGGCCGACAGCTGCCACAAACAAGGTCCAGCTCATCGACCCGGTAACGGACATCCAGCGGCACGGGGATGGCACCCGTTTTTATGGTGCCAAAATAAATGCTGACGAATTCTGGACTGTTGGCTATCAGCATCGCAATGCGGTCGCCTTTCCTCACACCCAGATTGAGCAAGGCATTGGCCACCCGGTTGGCGGCTTCGTCCAGCTCGGCATAGGAAACACGGCGCTCACCGCAGACAATAGCGGTCCTGCCGGCAAAGTCTTCCGCCGCCACTTCCAGCAGCTGTTTTAAATTCGTAACCTGTTTGACCATAATGGGCCTAATGGGGAAGGGGGGACTCGAACCCCCACGTCTTGCGACACCAGATCCTAAGTCTGGCCCGTCTGCCAATTCCGGCACTCCCCCGCATGGTGGCATGAATACAGCGATTCTCAGGGGAAGGGACAACTTTTACGTAATACTATAGCATTTTGAACCTGCCCGCTCAAGAAAACTGACCGGATTTTTTCCACCGTTTTTAAAGTTTTATCGTGTTCAGATGAAATTTCGATTGAGGCCACCTACCCCTGTGATGTAAAATAACCTATAATACAGGTGAGGCGGCATTAAAAGGAGGGAGAAATGAAACTCTGGCAGGGGATTATACTAATCATATTGCTACTGGGGGTTATACCCCTCTCCGCCTGCGAATACCTGGGCCTGGGAGGCACACAGCAGCTCTCTGATGAGCAGAGAAAGGCCTACGAGGAATACAATCAGAAATTAAGGGAATACGAAAAGCAGCGGCAGGAATACCAGCAAAAGGTTGCTGAAGCTTATCAGGAACAACTCACTGATGTGTACAAAGAATACAGTGAAGGCCTAACTGATTATTATGAACAGCGCCAGAAATCCATAGAAGACGCCATTATCGAAAGCGGCAACAAGACCCAGTAGCCGCACCGACAGACCACTACAGTACATACTAAAAATATTGTCGTTATGTCAATCAAACAGAACGTGCGGCAGATATTAAGCGAATTGCCGGAGGGTGTGCAGATGATGGCCGCGGCCAAAACCAGGACCCCGGCCGAAATCCTGGAGGCAGTTGACGCCGGTGTGCAGATTATCGGCGAGAACTACGTCCAGGAAGCCGAAAGGGCTCATGCTGCCGTCGGCCACCGGGCGAAATGGCACTTCATCGGCCACCTTCAGCGGAACAAGGTGAAAAAAGCGGTCAGGCTCTTTGACATGATTGAAACCGTGGACTCCTATGAAATCGCCAGGGAGATTGACAAACGGTGCGCCGAAATCGGCAAGGTCATGCCCGTACTGATGGAGGTTAATATAGGCAAGGAACCGCAGAAATCAGGCGTGCTGCCGGAAAACACCGAACAACTGGTGAAGGATATCTCAGCGCTGCCCAACGTCAGGGTAATGGGGCTGATGACCATGGGGCCGCTCTCGGAAAACCCGGAAGACTCCCGGCCCTATTTTGTGGCCATGAAAAAACTGTTTGACCGCATGAGAGCATTAAACCTGCCCAATGTTGAGATGAAATACCTTTCCATGGGCATGACCAGCTCTTACCGGATAGCTCCCGGGGAAGGCGCCAATATCGTCAGGATAGGCACCAAGATTTTCGGCGAAAGGAAGGCCCAGTAAAATAGTTAAACGTCTTGTATTTTGCCGTAAATAGTGCTATACTCTACCAGAAATACTAGTTCGACTTTATCAAGTGGGTTTCATCCCCACTTTTTTAATTATTGGAATAGTGGAGAGTTAAGTCAGAGATGAAAAGCGATTTCGTGCTGGCCATAACTCAGCTTGCGGCAGAAAAAAATCTGCCCAGAGAGACTGTACTGTCGGCAGTGGAGGCCGCGCTGGTCTCCGCCTACCGGAGAGATAGTTTTGCTCTAAACCAGAACATCTCGGTGAAAATAAACCCCAATACCGGTCAAGTTGAAGTGTGGGCGGAGAAAACGGTGGTGGCAAAGCCGGCCGATACTCAGTTGGAAGTGTCGGTGGAAGAGGCACGTAAATTCAAATCAGATGCCCAGCTGGACGATATTCTCATGGTAGAGTCCACGCCGTACAATGCAGGACGCATAGCTGCCCAGACCGCAAAACAGGTCATCCTCCAGCGCCTCCATGAGGCCGAGCACAGCGCTATTCTGGAGGAGTATGCCGAAAAAGAGGACGAGGTCGTCACCGGATTGATACAGCGCATCGAGCCCGGCCAGATTAACGTCGACCTGGGGAGAACCGAGGCCATAATGCCCGCCTCAGAACAGGTGCGCACGGAAAGGTATCGAGTTGGCCAGCGTCTGAAAGTCTGTATCATTCAGGTCCTGAAGACAACCAGAGGACCGCGCGTGGTGGTATCACGTTCCCACCCGGACCTGCTCCGCCGTCTCCTGGAACTGGAAGTGCCCGAGGTCTATAACGGCTCAGTGGAGATAAAAGTCATCGCCCGTGAAGCCGGATACCGGAGCAAGGTAGCCGTGGCGGCACGCCAGAAAGGAATCGACCCGGTGGGCTGCTGCGTTGGCCTGCGCGGCATCAGAATCCAGAACATTGTCAATGAACTGAACGGCGAGAAGATAGACGTTATTCAGTGGAGCCCCGATGTAGCTGCCTTTATCACCAACGCACTGAGTCCGGCCCAGATTGTCGGTGTCGGCCTGAATGAAGAGGGAAATATCGCCACGGTAGTAGTGCCAGATAAGCAACTCTCCCTGGCTATCGGCAAGGAAGGCCAGAATGCCAGGCTGGCAGCCAAGCTGACCGGATGGCGAATTGACATCAAGAGCGCCTCCATTGCCGAGGCGGAAAAAGCGGCCGCCAGACCGGCACCGGAGGTTAAAGAAGAAGAGGAAGAGGTTGTAGCCGAGGCAGAACCAGCGGTGGAAATGCCGGAAATCCTTGAACCAGCCCCGGTGGCCGCAGAACCGGTCGAGGAGGCAGCCACAGAACCGGCTGAACCACTGCCAGCTGAACCTAAAGTAGCAGCGGAGAAATCAGGGCTCAGATTCGCCGAGGATATCCTGGGGCCAAGACCTGATAAAACGAGCGATAAAGCCAAGAAGAAGAAAAAGAAAGTGGCTTACGCCAAAGAAGGCGCTGAGGACGGCATCAGGATAAAGAGACGACGGCGAGATACTGATTTACTGGATGAAGATGAAGATTTATAGTTCTCATGTGATACGCACCAGACATATACCGCAGCGGACTTGCCTTGGCTGCCGGCAGATAAGGGCAAAACGTGAACTGATTCGAATCGTGAATACGCCGGATGGCAATATCGAAGTTGATACCACCGGGAGAAAAGCGGGACGCGGCACCTATCTCTGCCCGGCCCTGGAATGCTGGGAGGTGGGGCTGAAAAGCAATCGGCTGGACCACGCGCTGCGCACCAGCCTCAGTAAGAACGGCCGGCAGCAGTTAATGAAATATGCGGAAGAACACCTGAAAGGAGAAACCAGTGCCCCGGGCGAAAAAACCGGATAATACCGCCGAGGTTGAAGTTGAAGAGGCACCCCAAGAGCCAGAGACCGCCGAAAGCCAGGTGGAGCTGCCTCGTTCGCTGAGCGTGCGACAACTGGCTGACCTTCTGCAGGTCAGCGCTGTTGAGATCATCAAACAGCTCATGCGAAAGGACATCATGGCCAATATCAACCAGGGCATTGACTATGATATTGCGTCAGAGGTAGCCACCAATCTGGGCTATAAAACACGCGTGAGGCCGCGGACTGCCGAAGGTGCCGCCAGCGCCATCAGCGAGATAAGAAAGCGCCGCAAGCTACAGGTCGAAGAGGCAGGAAACCTGCAATTGCGCCCCCCGGTGGTGACGGTTATGGGCCATGTTGACCACGGAAAGACTCGACTTCTTGATGCCATCCGCCAGACCGATGTCATGGCTACCGAGGCCGGTGCCATCACCCAGCATATTGGCGCCTATCAGGTGATGGTGGGCGAGCAGAAAATCACCTTCCTGGACACCCCGGGGCATGAAGCGTTCACCGCCATGCGAGCCCACGGTGCCCAGATAACCGATATTATCATACTGGTGGTGGCCGCAGATGACGGCGTAATGCCGCAAACGGTGGAAGCGATCAACCACGCCCGTGCCGCTGAGGTGCCGATTGTCGTTGCCCTCAATAAAATTGACAAACCGGAAGCGGACCCTGACCGGGTAAAACAGCAACTGGCGGAAGCAGGGCTGGTGATTGAGGAATGGGGAGGAGATATTGTCTGCGTACCCATTTCCGCGAAAGAGAAAATCGGTATTCAGGAACTCCTGGAAAATCTTCTGGTTGTGGCCGAGGTGGAAGAGTTAAAAGCCAACCCGGCGGGGCCGGCCTCCGGAGTGGTTATTGAGGCTGAGATGGACAGAAATCGCGGCCCGCTGGCCACCATACTGGTGAACAGCGGCACCCTGAAGCCGGCCGACACCGTTGTCGTTGGCGGCACGTGGGGCAGGGTCAGGGCTATGTTGAACGACCTGGGCAAACGGGTGAAGAAAGCCGGGCCGGCCACACCGGTAGAAATCCTGGGCCTGAACAGCGTGCCGCAGGCTGGAGATATCCTGACCGCAGTAGCCAGCGAACACCAGGCACAGTCAATGCTGGAAAAGCATCGGAGGGAGGAAGAAGGGAGGACTGCAGCTTCTTCAAAGGTGGTAAGTCTGCACAACCTCCACGACAAAATCAGCAGTGGCCAGGTCAAAGGGCTCAATATCATCCTGAAGGCGGATGTCCAGGGCAGTATCGAACCAATCAGAAACTCCCTGGAGCGTCCGAGCACCGATGAAGTCCAGGTAAGAATCCTCCACAGCGGCACCGGCAATGTGTCCGAGAGTGACGTGATGCTGGCCACCGCCTCCAACGGACTCATCATTGGCTTCGGTGTCGGCACTGATGAAGGCGCCCGCCGGCTGGCAAGTACGGAAGGTATTGATATCCGCCACTACGACGTGATATACAACGTGGTTGACGACGTGGAAAAGGCGCTCAAAGGTCTGTTGGAGCCCGAACTTGTTGAGGTCATTGAGGGACACGCCGAAGTTCGAGCCGTCTTCTCCGCGCCAAAAGGAGTACAGGTGGCCGGCATCTATGTTTTAGACGGCAAGGTCAGCCGCAATTCTTCAGTTAGGGTGCGCCGCGGTGAGGAGGTTATCAGCGACACCACCGTCAGCAGTCTGCGGCGGTTTAAAGACGATGTCCGTGAAGTGGCCACCGGTTATGAATGCGGTATCGGCGTCAAAGACTTCGACAATCTTCAGGTTGGTGACCAGCTTGAATTCTACCGGATAGATAAGGCCGCCTAGGCCGGCAAATATATACCCCAGGAGCCCATATTGTGTCTCATCGGATTGAACGTGTAAACCAGCTCATCCGCCAGGAAATCAGCGACCTCCTGCAGCATGAAATCAAAGACCCTAGACTCAGCAGTTTCATTTCCGTTACCGAGGTCGTTACCTCCCAGGACCTCAAACATGCCATGATATATATCAGCTTCATCAGCAATCAGCAGGAAAAGCAGGCGGCGCTTGACGCCCTTGCCGGCGCTTCAAATTTCCTCCGCAAGGAAATGGCCCGAAAACTAAGGTTACGGCGCATCCCGGAACTCAGCTTCCACTGGGATGACTCCATCGAGCGCGGCACACATATCATGGACCTCATTGACCAGGTGAGTCCGTCAGACCACTGAAAACTTTGGCTCTCTCGATATATCTACAACCGTGCAGGTGCAGCTTAAGGGGGCAACACAATGAAAAGGTGGATAATTATCGTCATTCTGGCCGGTGCATCTCTTTTCTTTTACCTGAACTTCCTTAACACCAATGCTCAACTATATACGGTCGAAGCCGAGTTAAACTCCATAAAAGTACAGCTGGAATCGACCAGGACAGAGATGGAAGCAACCAAAGGGGAGGTAGATGCCACCAAAACAGAGCTGGAAGTCGTTATGGTCAAGATAGCCAGCACTGAGACAGAATTGCAATCAATAAAAGGCCAGTTACAGTCAGCAGAAACAGAGCTGGCCTCCGCATCAGCCAGCCTTGGCACAATACAGGCTGAAATGGATGAAAAAGAAACCGAGCTTGTTGAGTTGCAGATTAGCTATGAAGGACTGATGACCGGGCATGGTTATACCATTACCGACCCCACTTATAGTGAGATGATGCGTTTCTTAAAGGACGATGATACGGATAAAGCGGAATACATAAAAGGTGAATATGAATGCACCGGCTTTGCTACTGATTTGTGCAACCGCGCTGAGGAAAAAGGCATTCGATGCGGATATGTTTCCATCAGGTTCCCAGATGGGAGAGGGCACACGATTGTCGCTTTCGACACCATCGATAAAGGTTTAATTTATTTTGAGCCGCAATATGATGACCCGGTCGAAATCGAAATAGGCAAACCTTTCTACCAGTGCGTTGTGCCCTCAGGCGGCTACACATATGAAAAATCGGACCAAGATGACACCATCCTGGAAGTGCTTATTGCCTGGTAAAAAGAGAAGCTTTCATGGTGAGGGCTAACGGTGGACGGCATATTAAATATTGATAAGCCCTCAGGCAGAACCTCATACCGCGTGGTAGCGCTGGTGAAACGACTCAGCGGCGAGCGCCGCGTTGGACATGCCGGAACTCTCGATCCGCTGGCGACCGGTGTGCTGCCAGTTTGCCTCGGGCAGGCGACACGCATCGTCGAATTCCTTGCCAATGCCACCAAGACGTACCGGGCTGAGATTGAGCTGGGGATAACCACCGACACTTACGATGCCAGCGGCATAATTATCCAGCAAGAAGACCCTTCCAGCATCCGCCGGGAGCAGGTTGAAAGAGCACTGGCTTCCTTCCGCGGCGTTATCATGCAGACACCGCCAATGTACAGCGCCATCAAGCACCAGGGGAAGAAACTGTACGAACTGGCCCGTGCCGGCATAACCGTTGAGCGTAAAAGTCGGCCGACGACCATACACAGGCTGGATATCGTTGGTTTCCAGTCGCCGCTCGTTACCATCGAAGTGGAATGCGGGAAGGGCACTTACATACGCTCACTGGCTCATGACCTGGGGCAGATTCTGGGCTGCGGTGCCAGTCTCAAAAGCCTTGTCCGCCTGCGCTACGGCCCATTTGACATCGAGAACGCGGTGAGCATACCCCATCTTGAAGACGCCTTCCACGGGGGCCATTGGGAGCATCTCGTTTACCCTCTGGATTTCGTGCTCTCGACATGGCCGGCGGTGGTGGTCGATGAGGCCACGGAAGAGGTAATCAGAAACGGGGCACCAGTAGTTTTGCCGCTGGAACCATCAGGCGGAAGCCACTGCCGGTCCTACACCGCTAACGGCCATTTCCTGAGCGTGCTGCGCTTTGAGCCGGAAAAGGGGCAGTGGCACCCGGAGAAGGTCTTTCAAGACAGCCATCAGTAACCGTCAGGCCTGCGTCGTGATACGTAACACCGGCCGAAATCACTTGACAGCGCACGCCTGATAAAGGTATAGTGCAACGGATGCTATGAAGGGGGGCAAACCAAACATGGGAAAAATAAACGTGGCCATCATCGGCGTGGGTAACTGTTCTTCGTCTCTGGTCCAGGGAGTTCATTACTATAAAGATGCAAAAGCAAACGAGTTTGTGCCCGGACTGATGCACGTGGACCTGGGCGGCTATCATATCAGCGATATCAACTTTGTGGCCGCCATTGATATTGATAAAAACAAGGTGGGCAAAGACCTGGCCGAAGCCATTTATACGAAGCCAAATAACACCTTTAAATTCTGCGAAGTACCACCCACGGGGGTTATTGTGCAGCGCGGTATGACCCATGACGGTCTGGGTAAATACCTGTCACAGATGATACAGAAAGCGCCCGGCCCGACCGCCGATATTGTCAGTATTCTCAAGGAAACCAAGACCGATGTCGTCATCAACTACCTGCCGGTCGGCAGTGAAGAGGCGACCAAGTGGTATATCGAGCTGATACTGACCGCGGGCTGCGGCTTAATCAACTGCATTCCGGTATTTATCGCCCGCGAGAAGTACTGGCAGAAACGCTTCACCGAAAGAGGTCTACCCATTATTGGCGATGATATCAAGTCGCAGGTCGGCGCCACCATTACTCATCGCGTGCTGACACGCCTGTTCCGTGACCGCGGCGTCCGGCTGGAGCGCACCTACCAGATGAACTTCGGCGGCAATACCGACTTCTATAACATGCTGGAGCGGGAAAGGCTCGAGTCCAAGAAGATATCCAAGACTAACTCGGTTACCTCACAGCTTGATTACAAGATGAACCCCGACGATATATACGTCGGCCCCAGCGACTACGTTCCCTGGCTGCTCGACCGCAAGTACTGCTACATCAAAATGGAGGGCCGTACTTTCGGCGATGTACCGCTGAACCTGGAACTGAAACTGGAGGTCTGGGACAGCCCCAACTCCGCCGGCGTTGTCATTGACGCTATCCGGTGCTGCAAGCTGGCCAAGGACCGCGGACTTGTCGGAGAACTGGTGGCACCATCCGCTTACTTCATGAAGTCACCCCCAATCCAGTACTCTGATTCGGAAGCGCACGATATGGTGGAAGAATTCATTGCCAACACGGCTAAGGTCAAGGCAAAGAAAACAGCCAAGTAACGCTTCACGAGGTTCTCGGACAGTAACTGACAAAGCAAGGGGATTATTTGGGTCTGAAGAATGGAAGGGAGCTCAGCTAGCATCACCTCAAAAAAACAGCCGTTCAAGTCCCGGTTAGCCGAAGCCCGTAAAGTCGCCGCCCACCGTATTTCTCAGCCGTTAGTACATCTTCTGGCCAGGACAGGCGTAACCCCCAATGCCCTGACCTGGTTCGGCCTGTTGCTTGCCTTCGGGGCAGCCATACTGATTGCGCTCAGACAGCCATTCGCTGCCGGCTTTGTTGTCCTTGTTTCCGGACTGTTTGACATGCTGGACGGGGCGCTGGCCCGCCTTACCGGCAAGAGCACGCGTTTTGGCGCCATACTCGACTCAACGCTGGACCGCCTGGGTGAGGTGGCCATCCTGCTAGGTCTCTTAATACTCTTTGTCAGGGATTTCTCCACGCCCGGTATACTTGTCGTCGGTTTCACATTGTCCGGTGCGCTGCTGGTCAGCTACCTTCGAGCCCGGTCAGAAGCGCACGGCCTCATTGGCGAGGTGGGCTTTTTCACCCGTACGGAAAGAGTAATCATCCTATCCCTCGGACTCCTGTTAAGCGGCATCGACTATGCATTGATTACGTCGCTGGGTATCATCGCCTTTCTCAGCTATCTGACTGTCATCCAGAGGCTGCTTCACGCCTGGCGCCAGACAAAGGAAGATTAGTTTTCACATCACTTTCGAGGAGGCTTCAATGCCAGTAATTGCGATTATCGGAGCTCAATGGGGAGATGAAGGCAAGGGCAAGATAGTTGACCTGCTTGCCGAGCAGGCAGATATGGTGGTGCGGTTTTCCGGCGGCGATAACGCCGGGCACACCGTGGTCAATCAGCTCGGCGAGTTTAAACTGCACCTAATCCCCTCGGGCATTTTTTCCGCCAAAGCTACCTCCGTTATTGGAAACGGTGTGGTGGTCAATCCACGCGTTTTGCTCGATGAGCTGGATGCGCTCAAGCAGCGCGGCGTGGACACCTCACGTTTGTTCATCAGCGACCGTGCCCATCTGGTAATGCCCTATCACCTTCTCCTCGATGGACTGGAGGAGGAGGCGCGGGGAGGTAAAGCCATTGGCACTACACGCAAAGGCATCGGCCCCGCCTTTGCCGACAAGGTTGCCAGGCTGGGCATCAGAACCTGCGACCTGCTGGACAGGGAAATCTTCCGCGAGCGACTTCACACCGTACTCGCCCAAAAGAACACGTTACTGACCAGGGTCTACAATGCTGACCCGCTATCGGAAGAAGAGGTCTATAGCGAATATTGCCGGTACGGTGAGATACTGGCCCCCCAAATCTGCGATACCACTGCCCTGCTGGAAAAGGCGATAAATGACGGGAAACTTGTCATGCTGGAAGGGGCCCAGGGGACTTTGCTTGACCCCGACTTCGGCACCTACCCCTATGCCACTTCCTCGTCGCCGCTGGCCGGGGGAGGCTGCCTGGGTGCTGGATTCGGGCCGGTAAGGATAGACCAGGTTCTGGGCATTTTCAAGGCGTACTGTACCCGTGTTGGCGGCGGCCCCATGCCCACCGAGCTGAAAGATGAAATCGGCGCCTCAATTCGGGAATGCGGCCACGAATATGGCACCACCACCGGTCGACCGCGGCGCTGTGGCTGGTTTGATGCCGTTGCTTCCAGATTCAGCACCCGCGTGAATGGCTATACCCAGGCAGCTATCACCCGCCTTGACGTGCTGGATGCACAGCCCGCGCTAAAAATATGCACCGGTTACGAGGTCAACGGTAAAAAAATCGATAACTTCCCGGCCAGTGCGGCCGTGCTGGAAAAGTGCCGGCCAGTCTATGAAGAATTGCCCGGCTGGCAGACGCCAATCAGTGATATACGTGACTTTGCCCAGCTGCCACTCCAGGCCCGCCAGTACCTGTCCCGGCTGGAGGAGCTCATCGCCTGTCCCATCAGCATCATATCGGTCGGCATGAGGCGAGAACAGACCATCTTCAAGAGACCGATTTTATAATAACTTTCTAGCACAGGAGGTATTTCACAGATGGAGAAAAGAGAACCACTGGCAGCCAAGGAAGAGTACGCCAAGACGATAACGCACTACGAGGACATCCCGCTGGTGGAGCTGGTGCCCGGGAACGTCAGGGCGCACATCCTCTCCGGCGAACGGGCGACGGCCATATTCGCTACCTTTGAGCCCAATGCCGTTGGCCCCATGCACAAGCACGAACATGAGCAGATAATGATTATCGCCGATGGGGAGGCGGAACTGGTAACCGGCGGGAAACGCTATCCGGTCAAAAAGGGGGACGTGGCCGTCTTCGTCTCAAATCAGGAGCACGGCACCTACGCCTCCGGTAAGGGACTCAAGACCATCGAGATATTTATCCCGGTGCGGCAGGAGTACATGGAGAAGCTGGCAGCGGTCAAGAAAAGTTTGGGGAAATAATCGGGCAAGCAGAAATTGCCCTTCATTAAAACAGCACTGCTCTTAATGGGTCAGTGGTTGGTTATCATGACCACACTGGCCCATAATTATTTCCCGGCCTCTACTTTATACCCTCTTCTCGTCAGGTAATTGCCCAGCAGGATAGACATCACTATCACCAGCGGCAGGGAAACCAGCCACCGTATGAGGGTAAACTTGATGCCCAGAAATGAAGCCTCGAAGATGGCCATCGGGATACGGCAGATGGCAGCAGCGCCAAGATAGGTAAAGATAACACTGAGCTTGGCGCCCTTGCTGTACAGGGCATAGGCCACCGGAAAGGCCAGGTACAGCCCGCCAACCGTGGTACCGGAAAGCAAAATCACCCACAGGTAGCCGCGGAAGCCTGACCCCTCGCCGAGGTGCCGCTCAACAGTCTCCCGCTTCACCCAGACCTCAAAGAGCCCAATTAAAATGAAAGCGACGGGCAGTATCTTCAGCATAGCCACAGAAAAAGAGATGAAACTCCGGCCGATTTCCTGCCCGGTATTGAACCCCGTCAACCAGGAGACGACCAGGAAAATAAAATAGCTGGCAAAGAGCAGTATTTTAATGAGAGCGCTTCGCTTCATCAGAAAATCTCCCCGAAAAAAAGACCTATCACTACGGCCACCGCCAGGGCGATAAAGAAACTGAGCACGTTTCTGACAATGGTAACCTTCAGCCCGAAGTACGCTTTCTCTATGGGCACAGTGAGCACGCCCACCATCATCAGCGTGGTGGTAAAAGCCGCGATGACCATATAGGCCACCCCTTTCTGGACGAGTATGTCCGCCAGCGGGAAAGCAATGAAGCCCGGCAGAAAAGTGACGGAACCCAAGAAAGCCGCCAGCGCCATGGCCGCGAATTTGTTATCACTGTCTAGATACCGGGAAATGAGCTCATCCGGCACCAGATAGAGGACAACGGAAATCAGAACAATCATGACAAGGAAGGCTGGGAAAATGCTGATGAACCGCCTGGCGGCGATCTTTAACGCCCGGACTGTCTTATCGCGGCTGACAATTAACGAAACGAGCAGAGCTAACCCGGCAACGATATACAGATACATCTACTTTAACGCAGCTAATCATCCGTTTTTGCAGATAGCACGCCTCTACAAGACGAAACAGCTTGCGACATCTGCAGCGATAATTAACCGATTCTAAACCCTATACCGGCAGGTCTATGGTGTAGTTCTTCAGCGCACCCTTGATGATTGCCGCCGTCTTTTCATCCGGCTCGGTGAGGGGCAGTCGCGGCTTGCCGACGCGGAAACCGACCTGGTTCACGGCGTATTTCACCGGAATGGGGTTCGAGACGATGAACAGGGCATCGACCAGCGGGAGAAGTCGACGGTGAATGGCCGCCGCTTCGGCAACCTTGCCGCTGATAAAGCTGTCAATCATCTGTTTAATCTGTTTACCCACCAGATGCGACGCCACGCTGATGATGCCATAGCCACCGATGGCCATGATGGGGAAGGTATCACTGTCATTGCCACTCCAGACAAGGAAATCGTCGCCGGTCTCCTGGATAATTTTGGCAATCTGCTCAAAGTTACCGCTCGCTTCCTTCACCCCGATGATATTGTCTATTTTGCTCAGCCTGATGACGGTATCGGCGGTCATGTTGACCACGGTGCGCGAGGGCACATTGTACATGATGCAGGGCAGGCTGGTGCTTTCCGCCACCGTCTTGAAGTGCTGGTAGAGACCCTCCTGGGTGGGCTTGTTATAGTAAGGCACCACCAGCAGGCAGGCGTCAACGCCGATTTTCTCCGCCTCTCCGGTCGCTACAACAGCTTCGGCGGTGCTGTTGCTGCCGGTGCCGGCAATAACCACCCCTTTGTCCCCGACCGCCGCCTTTATTTCCCGGAAAAGCCGGTACTCCTCCGCCCGCAACAGAGTGGGTGATTCCCCGGTGGTACCGACCACCAGCACACCATCGCTCCCTGAAGCAATCAGGGCCAGAGCCAGTTTTTTGGCCTGCTCATAGTCCACCTCCCCTTTTTCATCAAAGGGAGTAACCATGGCGGTTATCAATCTTCCCGGCTCTTTCATTTTGCTACCTCCCGTGGCTTTATCCAGTCCCGTTTGACCATTTCCTCGGCAATCTGGACTGCATTCAGCGCCGCTCCTTTACGCAGGTTATCGGCGACAACCCACATAACCAGACCATTGGGATGAGAAGTATCACGGCGGATACGTCCCACAAATACCTCATCGGTGCCGGCTGCCATCCACGGATGTGGATAGAGGCTGATGGCATTGTCATCCAGTATCTTCACTCCCGGCGCCACGACGAGAATGCGCTCGGCATCATCGGTCATCATCGGCGAAGAAAATTCCACCCATACCGCCTCACCGTGCGCAGTATATACCGGCACCCGCACACAGGTCGCCGAGACCGCGATTTCAGGAGCGTGCATTATCTTTCTGGTTTCTTCCACCATCTTCTGTTCCTCTTTGGTGTAGCCATCATCGAGAAAGACGTCTATCTCCGGCAACACATTGAAGGCTATCTGGTGAGGGTACACGTGGGGAATGGTGGTCTGCCCCTCCAGCACCTGTTTGCTCTGCACATTCAGTTCCTCCATCGCCGCGGCACCGGTACCGGAGACCGACTGGTAGGTACTGACCACAATGCGCTTGATCGGGTTGACCTTGTGCAGCGGGTAGAGTGCCACCACCATCTGGATAGTTGAGCAGTTCGGATTAGCGATAATTCCCTTGTGCCGCTCAATATCTCCCGGGTTAACTTCGGGCACCACCAATGGCACATCAGGCTCCATACGCCAGGCGGCACTGTTGTCAACCACCACCGCGCCCGACCGCGCCGCAATCGGTGAAAAATGGCGGCTGATTTCAGAGCCAGCCGAGAAAAGGGCGATATCTATCCCTTCAAACGATTCAGGAGCGGTCTCTCTGACCTCGATTTCCTGCTTGTTGACTATCAGCTTCCTGCCCGCCGAGCGGTCGGAGGCCAGCAGTCTGATTGATTTCACCGGGAAGCTGCGCTGTACCAGAATCTTGATAAATTCCTGGCCAACCAGCCCGGTGGCACCAACAATGGCTACATTATACTCTTTCATGGCTTCCTCAAAGCCCAAGTAATTTGTCCAGACCGAAAACCAGTCCTTTACGCTTCACTACTTCCTTTATCGCCAGCATCACCCCGGGCATGTAGCATTCCCGGTTAATGGTATCATGGCGTATGCTCAGTGTCTGTCCCGCCGCGCCCAGGATTACTTCCTGATGCGCCATAAGCCCGGGCAGACGTACACTGTGAATGCTCACTCCCTCAATCTGTTCTCCCCGACCCGCCGTCGCCTTACTCGGCGGCTGGAGGAATGGCTTGCCCCTGGCGGCTGCCATAGTCCTGGCTGTAGCCTGCGCCGTCCCTGATGGAGCATCAGCTTTCAGGTGATGGTGCAGCTCAATTATTTCAGCATAATCCAGGTATTTGCTCGCAATCTTGGCCAGATGCATCATCAAGACGGCACCAAGTGCAAAGTTCGGCGCCATCACCGCACCAATCCCATGCTCCGTGGCCAGGCGCTCAATCTCTTTAATGTCATCCGGTGAGAAACCGGTGGTGCCGATAACCAGATTAACGCCTTTTTCCGTGGCCAGACGCACCGCCGGCATGGTTGCTTTGGCAATGCTGAAATCCACCATGACATCGGGTTGGCAACGGGCCAGGATATCACCCAGGTCCACCGAAAAGGGAACCGAACCGGAACCATCTGGCAGGGGTAGTGAGTCATTCGCGGTCTTCAGGTCCACGGCGCCAACCAACTGCATATCGTCTTCACCGCAGACGGCTCGGAGCACTTCCTGCCCTACTTTACCGGCAGCCCCGTGAACGATTACCTTGATTGGACTCATCGTGTTTCCCCGGCTGGTGAAGAAAACTCTTAACGACCCCGGAACGTACCTCTGGTCATTGGTGGCCTGCGATTGGACTGGTCACGCCGTCCGGAATACGAATCATTATCCCTCTGGAATGGTCGCCCTGACCCGGCGGAATCCCTTGCCTGAGCGCCAGAGGGTTGATAATCTTTCTCAAAGACTGCCCGGCGGGAAAGGTTTACCCTGCCCATATTGTCAACATTAATTACCTTCACCGTGACCTCGTCGCCAACTTTAACCACGTCTTCAACCTTGCCCACCCGGTGGTCCTCCAGCTCACTGATGTGCACCAGACCTTCTTTTCCGGGCAGAATTTCCACCATGGCGCCAAAATCAAAGATACGGGTCACCTTCCCTGTGTAGGTCGTACCGGCCTCGATATCCTTGGTCAGCCCTTCAATGATACTAATGGCTCTACGCGCTGCCTCTTCACTGGTAGCACCAATCAGCACCAGGCCTTTGTCGTCAATGTCGATGGTCGTCTTTGTCTCCTCAGTTATCGAGCGAATCGTCTTGCCACCGGCGCCGATAACGCTGCCTATCTTATCCGGGGCAATGGTCAGTTTGTACACCCGCGGCGCATAAGGGCTGACTTCGGTTCGGCTGGTACTTATAGTCTCGTTCATCCTGTCCAGAATGAACATCCGCGCCTCATGGCTCTGGGCGATTATCTTCTCCAGTACTTCCAGACCGACGCCTTTGAGCTTGATATCCATCTGCACGGCGGTAACGCCGTCCTTGGTCCCGGCAATTTTGAAATCCATATCGCCGTAGGCATCCTCCAGCCCTTCAATGTCGGTTAAAACCTGGTATTCACCATTATCGCCGGTGATGAGACCCATAGCCACGCCAGACACAGCGGTCTTGATTGGTATGCCGGCGTCCATCAGCGAGAGGCTCCCCGCACAGACGCTCGCCATTGAGGTACTGCCGTTGGAACTGAGAACCTCGGAGACAAGTCGAATGGTATAGGGAAAATCCTCATCGCCGGGTAATACCGGTACCAGAGCTCTTTCCGCCAGCGCACCATGCCCGATCTCACGTCGGCCCGGCGACCCCAGGCGCTTTGCTTCACCGCTCGAGAAGGGCGGGAAATTGTAGTGGTGGATGAAGCGCTTCGTCTCTTCGATACCGAGACCGTCAAGCTTCTGCTCCTGCCTGGTAGAACCCAGAGTGATGATGGTCAGCACCTGCGTCTGTCCCCGGCTGAAAAGAGCCGAGCCATGTGTCCTCGGCAGGAGTCCCACCTCGGCACTTATCGTCCTGACTTCATCGAGGGCGCGGCCATTCAGGCGCTTTCCCGCCAGAGTGCTGTTCCTTACCTCAGCCTTGGCCATGGCCTCAAAAGCAGCCAGAATATCATTTGCCGTATAGGTTTCACCCAGGCTATCTACCAGCTTCCTTTTTAATTCCGATAGCTTTTCCTCCCGGATGGATTTATCCGCTTCCGCCAGTATCTGAGGCAACTCATCGCCAATGGTTGATGCCACCGCGGAAGCGACTTCCGGCTTGACCTTCGAAACCGGTACTGCCTCCTTAGGTTTGCCACAGGCCTGCTGCACCTGCTCCTGAAGCCGAATTATATCCTGGTTGGCCTCAAAGCCGAACTGGATAGCCCTGGGTAGAATTTCTTCGGAAACCTCCTGGGCCCCGGCTTCTAGCATGACAATTGCCTTGCCGGTGCTGGCCACGACCATATCGAGCTGGCCGTTTTCAAGGTCGCTCAGTTTGGGGTTCAGCACCAGTTCGCCATTGATATAACCGACATGAACAGCGCTCAGCGGACCATCAAAAGGAACCTCTGATATGCACAGTGCCGCCGACGCACCGATTACGGCCAGAACATCGGGGTCGTTTTCATGGTCAACCGAGAGCACCGTGGCCACAATCTGGATATCCCGTCGCCATTCCTTGGGTAAGAGCGGTCGTATCGGACGGTCAACGAGGCGACAGGCCAGAATGGCCGCTTCGCTGGGTCGTCCTTCCCTGCGGATGAAGCCGCCCGGGATTTTACCCGCCGCGTACAGCCGCTCCTCATAGTCTATGGTCAATGGCAAAAAGTCAGTACCCTCACGGGGGTCATCAGCCACGGTGGCCGTCACCAGGACTACCGTATCTCCGTAGCGAACCGTTACCGCGCCACTGGCCTGACCGGCCAATTTTCCAGTCTCAATAATAAGGTCTCTGTCACCGACCCGGCACTGAAAAGATTGAAGTTTATGCAATTTCCCCTCCACACTCAGACCTTATTTGCGCAGTCCGAGCTGTTTAATCAGTTTGTTATATTTACCAACGTCCTCCCGGCTCAGGTAGTTCAACAGTCTCCTTCTCTGTCCCACCAGTTTGAGCAGACCGCGCTGAGAATGAAAATCGTGGCGATTTGCTGCCATATGGTTGGTCAGCTCCTTTATCCTCTCGGTAAGCAGTGCTACCTGCACCTCGGTCGAACCGGTATCTCCGTCTTTGTTCTGGTAGTTGCTGATAATATCAGCCTTCTTCTCCTTTTCCAAACTACACCTCACTCATCAGTTATAGGTAAAAAATTACAAATCAAGTGATTATACCATACTGCGTTTCTATATGTAAATTAGCTCACGACGCGGCCCCAGAGGAACCCCAGCATAAAACCGGCACGCATAGTGTGGTACTTGCCTTTCCGATTCAACGTCATAGACATGGTATGTGCCAACTAGTATAATACACGTTAGTATGGATAAAATCGTAAAGGAAGATACGGAAAAAGGCGTTACCCCTGAGGTAACCTGCAATTTTTTCAGCGGTGAAACATGGCGGAAGGAACCGGTAGCTATACCCGGTGAGCTGCCGCTGACCATCTTTGTCAACGGGCAGGAGGTAGCCACGGTGCTGTGTACCCCCGCCAGACTGACCCAGCTCGTCCTCGGGTTTCTGTATCTGGAGGGGATTATCGCCGACCAGCGGGAAGTAGCCAGCCTGCGCGTCTGCGAGGACGAACCGATTGCCGATGTGAGACTCCTGAAGAGCGAATTTAAGGCGCCACCGAGGCGTACCATTACCTCGGGCTGCGGGAGCGGCACCAGCTTCGATATCCAACCCCGGCCAGTGGTTTCAGACCTGACAGTGACTTCAGGCGAGATACTGGCACTGATGCGACAGCTTTACCGGAATCAAGACCTGTTCCAGGAAGTGGGCGGTATCCACTCCTCGGCGCTGGCGGACCGCGAAAAGACACTGGTCTCTGCGGAAGATATCGGACGCCACAATACGCTGGACAAGATTATGGGCGCATGCCTGATGATGGGCCTGTCCACGCAGGACAAAATCCTGCTGACCACCGGTCGCATCTCTTCGGAAATGGTGCTGAAAGCAGCCAGAATGCAGGTGCCGATTATCGTTTCGCGCGGTACACCAACCGAGCGCGCGGTCAGGCTGGGCAAGGAGCTGGGAATCACTGTGGTTGGCTATGCCCGGAGCAATCGCCTTTCTGTTTTTTCGGGTGATGAGCGAGTGCTCGTTAACAATAGTTCTAATTCACGTTGATAAAAAGCTTTGCTGGTAGGAGGAACAGGTTATGCCGTTTCGTATGGGACCATGGGAGATAGCCCTCATACTGGTCGTTATCCTCATCGTCTTCGGCGTTGGCAAGCTGCCGCAGATAGGCGGCGCCATCGGCAAAGGGATGCGGTCATTCCAGAAAGGGCGGCGCGGTGAGGATGCTGAAGAAGAAGAGGAGGAGAAGAAGCCCACAAAGTCTGCCCGCAAGAAAACTACCAAGAGCTAAATATCCGCGCCAACAGCTCATTTATGGGTTAATGCTTCCATAGATAAGTCAATTCCCGCATCCAGCCAAGGAATAGATATGGATTTTTTCGGCATCGGTTTAGGAGAAGTACTGCTTATCCTCATTGTCGCCCTGATTATCTGGGGGCCAAAGAGGTTGCCCGAGATTGCCCGCACGCTGGGCAAAACGATGCGTACCCTGAAAAAGGCAACCAGTGACCTCACCTCCCAGGTAACCAGAGAACTGGATATTGAAGAAACAGAACGCAAAGAAAGGGATAAACTGGCACCGCCTGGTGAAAGCCGTATACCCGGGAAAGATGCCACGAAAAATGAGTGAAGAAGGGAAATCGTCCATCCTGGACCACCTCCGGGAACTGCGCCAGCGCCTGATTAAAAGCGTCATCGCCGTTGCCGTTGCCTCGGTTATTGCCTTCATCTTTTACGAGTGGATATTCTACATCCTGAAGCTCCCCACCGAGGGGCTCAATCTGATTTATATTGAAATGACCGAGATGCTCGGCACCATCATGAAGGTGTGTCTCATCGCCGGCATCATCCTGGCCATGCCCTACCTTGTTTACCATGGCATCATGTTCGTCTCCCCGGCGCTGACTCCCAAAGAGAAGAAATACGTTTATTTCATCCTGCCGTGGATAGCCCTGATGTTTACGGGCGGCGTGGTTTTCAGCTATTTCGTGCTCATTCCACCGGCCACCAGATTCCTCGTCAGCTTCGGCTCCGGCATTGCCAGCCCCGAGATTCGCGTGGGCAACTACATAGCAGTGGTCGCCAGGCTGCTGCTCGCCATCGGCATCGTCTTTGAGATGCCGGTAATCACCACCTTCCTGGCCAGGCTGGGCGTGCTCAAGCCGAAATGGCTTTCCGACCACCGCCGGACAGCGATTATCTTTGCCTTCATACTCGCCGCCATCATCACCCCGACCTTTGACCCGATAAACCAGAGCCTGGTGGCCGTTCCGCTGATTATCCTCTACGAGATGAGCATCTGGCTGGCCAGGCTTGTCTATAAAAAGCAGCCGGTGGAAGCCGCCACCTGAAGTCAGCAATTTTGACTCATACTGGATAAGATGTTAAAGTGGTTGGGTTTTAAGCCCGGAAGGATAGACAGATAAGTCGGGAGCGGATGAGTCCCGGTGGGCTTCGCGGACTTCAAATCCGTTGGGGGGCGTTAGTAGCGTCTTCGGTGGGTTCGACTCCCATACGCTCCCGCCAATTTTCTATCTTGCCACGTGGAACGCCCACCAAGTCGGTGAGATTTGAAGATAGCTTGAAGTTCTATAAAGGGGTGCTCCAGTAGGTCAGTGAGTTTTGAGGACAGTTTGAGACATTAACGGTTCTTCTTCCATATTTTCCGAGCAACCAAACCAATTAAAAGCGCAATTACTCCCACAACAATAAGATACAAAGCATAAAATAATGATAGGTCTGTTATAAAAGATACTATTAGGAGAATAACTCCCAAAATTAAAGCGGTAATTCCTATTACAAAAATCCCAATGTAGTATTGCCCCTGATATATTCCTTCCCTTTTCCTTTTCAAGACCATTATTACCATTATTATTCCTACTACAATTATTACGGCTCTAATGACCCACGGTACCCAATCCATACTCATTCGCCTGTTTTTCCTCCCTTAGAGTACAATATTAGGCCATATCCTTACATTATATACCCAATACCCACAGTGATTTCAGCCTTTGCACCTGGACAACAGGGTGTGGTTGGTTCAATCAACCGGGTAGCTGCCAAGAGGCCAGGACGGTTAAGGTAACTAACCCCAACCTAATCATCATTTAAGCCGAGTATCTCAATAAAGCCATCA
>JADHXF010000081.1 GCA_016783105.1 Dehalococcoidales bacterium
GGCAACCGCTTTCCGCCCTAGTTACCTTGCCATTGTAGCAGCTTTTAAAAGTTCTTGTCAATAGTAATGTCAATTAAAATAGGGAATTCGCTAAAGGCGCGATGACATGGGGCTATGAGACAGTGGTTTTCCTGGAGGGTGATGGTATCATCAATAAAGCGATAAACGGCCTTTACGATGTCGAATGTGGCGCTCCAAATTAGGAAATTGCAATGGTAAAACCCTGGCGGGAAATGGTCGGGGTGAGAGGATTTGAACCTCCGACCTCATGGTCCCAAACCATGCGCGCTAACCGGACTGCGCCACACCCCGCCATTACAATATTACCATAATGGTTATTCTGGGGAAGCTTCCCCGCCTGACTTGCCGGACAGCTCCGCCAGCTTGTTATATTCCCGGGTTACCCTTTCCTGTATCTCTTTAATAGTGTTCTCCGTCAGGTGGCGGAACCGACCCTGTGTCTTGAGGTAATTCTCCACCGGTTCCAGCTTGGTCAGGCTCAGGCTCAGCTTGTACCGGCCGTTTTCAACTTCATACAGCGGGAAGATTCCGGTTCTTATCGCCAATCGTCCGACCTTAATGGCGTCGTCAGTTGGGCAACGCCAGCCGGTGGGACAGGCAGATAGTATATGTATATAGGCTGGACCGGGGGTTTCTACCGCCTTGGTAACCTTTTTCATCAGGTCGCGGTGGTAGCTGGTGCAGGCCGTAGCCACATAGGGTATGTCATGAGCCGCTGCAATTGCGGGCATATTCTTCTTCCAGGTTATCTGTCCCAGGCTTTCTTTGCCGGCCGGTGAAGTGGTTGTCGAAGCTCCATAAGGCGTGGCCGAAGACCTCTGGATGCCGGTGTTCATGTACGCTTCGTTATCCAGGCAGATGTAGACGAAGTCGTGTCCCCTCTCCAGCGCTCCCGACAGGGCTTGCAGGCCAATATCACTGGTGCCGCCGTCTCCGGCAAAAGCCACGATTTTTATGTTGCGCTCCGGGATTTTCCCCTTCTTCTCCATTGCCTTCAGGCCGGCTTCAGCTCCGGAAGCTACCGCGGCAGCGTTTTCAAACAGGGTATGGATCCAGGGAATGCGCCAGGAAGTGTAAGGGAACGGTGAGGCTATCACCTCCATGCAGCCGGTTGCGTTCACGATAATCGCATTATTGCCAATGGCTTTGGCCGCCAGCCTGACCGCCAGAGCTTCACCGCAGCCGCTACAGGCACGGTGGCCGGGGGCAAAGGGCTCCAACTCGGTGATTTTGCCGGGTCCATGTACTGCTGTTGCCATTTTTATTCCCTCACTCCATAGATTTCAAACTCTCGTTCGCTTCCCGTCCGGGCGATTTCGATGCCGCGGTTTATCATTTCCTCGAAACCGGCCATGGAGATATCCCTGCCACCCAGGCCACCCACGAAGCCTATGACCTGCGGTCGCTTCTCTTCAGCGTAAAGGGCTGCCTTTATCTCGGAGCAGACCGGTCCGCCCGGGCCGCCAAAGGAAACGGCTCTATCCAGTACGATTAGTACATCGATGTCTTTTACCACTTTGCGGAGTTCTTCGTACGGGAACGGACGCCACAGGCGCAGCTTGAGCAGGCCTATTTCCTTGCCGTCATCTCTCATTTTGTCCACGGCTACCATTGCCGTTTCACTGTAGCTGCCCATCGTCAGCAGCAGAACTTTAGCGCCATCGGTCTGGTATTTCTCTATCGGCGAGTAGGTACGACCGAAAGCTTTGCCGAACTCTTGCCAGACTTCCAGCACAACATCTTTTGCTTTTTCCAGGTTTATTTCCTGCGCCCATTTCACCTCGGTGTAGATGAAAGGTGAGCCCAAGGCGCCCATGGTGACCGGCTTCTCCGGGTCCAGTGGCAGCGGGTATTTAAAGGGCGGCAGGAATCGGTCCACATCTTTTTTCTCCGGCAGCTCAATCGGCTCGATAACGTGGGTCAGGGCAAACCCGTCAAGGTGAACCATTACCGGTAGCAATACCCTTTTATCTTCGCCGATGCGGAAACCGCAGATGACATTGTCAACTGCTTCCTGCCCGTTTTCCACGAATATCTGAATCCAGCCGGTGTCTCGAACTGCCATGGCATCGGAGTGGTCACCCCAGATGCTTATGGGTGCGGAGAGGGCACGATTGGCCACCGTCATGACCATGGGATACCGCATCGCTGAGGCGACATAGAGAACTTCATGCATCAGCTCCAGCCCCTGAGCGGCGGTGGCGGTAAAAGTCCTGGCGCCCACGGCTGAAGAACCCAAACAGGCACTCATCGCCGAATGCTCTGACTCCACCGGAATATAGGCGGCTTTTAATTCACCGTTAGCCACCAGCTCTGCCAGGTGCTCCACGATATGCGTCTGAGGGGTAATCGGGTAAGCGGATACGACATCAACATCGGACAGCATGGCGGCGTCAGCAACAGCGATTGATACTTCCAGCCCTTCCCTTTTTGCCATTATTTAGCCTCCTCAACCATGGTGATTGCGTCCTTGGGGCATTCCGTGGCGCAAATCCCACAGCCTTTGCAATAGAATAAATCGGGCAAGAAATAGCCGTCCGAGTCCTTGGCGATACATCCCTCGGGACAGTAGAAATAACAGAGGGTGCATTTATTGCACTTATCGAGGTCGACTATAGGGCGGCGCGACTTCCAGTCACCGGTTCTGACTTCATCGGAGTTGCCCGGTTCGGTGATGAAGCAGCCTATTTCTATTTCTTTCCAGCCGAGTTCGCCTTTGGCACTCGGTTTTCTCTTTGTTTCTGCCTTGGCCATTTTCAGCTACTCTCCTATTTTCGTTTCCTTAACTGCGCGTTCCATTGCCTTGAAATTGCGTTCTCCCAGGCGACCAAAGCGTTTCTCCAGAGGTTCCTTTACCGATTCCGGAGAAATGACGCCGGTCGCTTTTATCATGGCCCCGATCATTGTTGTGTTGACGATATTAACTCCCAGTGTCTCCTGGGCTATGGTATCGGCATCCACGAGGGCCAGCCTGGCATCGATGCCGAAATCCTTTTTTACCTGTTCCGCGGTTTTTCTGGTGTTGATGATGACCGTGCCGCCTTTCTTTAACCCTGATGTTGCATCCAGAATAGATAAAAGACTGGGGTCCATAATCAAGACCACATCAGGCTGGTCCACCTCCGCCCGGCTCCGGATGGGTTCATCCGGGTTGATTCGATTGAAGGCCAGAACCGGGGCTCCCCTTCTTTCCGGAGAGAAACTGGGGAATGCCTGGGCATATTTGCCCTCGCTGATGGCCGCCTGGGCTACCAGTTCCGCCGAGGTGACCGCCCCCTGACCTCCACGACCGTGCCATCTGATTTCGGTGAGTTTATTATTCGTCATCGCACTCTCCTAACTGCATTAAAGCGCCCCTGGGGCGACTTGAACGCCCGCCCCCAGCTCCGGAGGCTGGTGCTCTGTCCAACTGAGCTACAGGGGCTGCTAACATTATATTACCGGGGGTGACTGAAGAGCAAGGTAAGAAACAAATCGTTCGAAACGGGGTAATCTGGCTTTTCTGATGCGAGCGGTTTCCAATCAACAATATCACTTACTCCAAGAGCCGAATTATTATAACCACATTGGTTCAATAACGCAAATATTGACATTTAGGCTCGGTATCAATAAAGTGAAACTGGCAAAGGAGATGCTTTTTGGTCTGGGTTAAATTTATCGTCTGCGTCGTTATCATCTTCATCTCGGGCAGGAAAGTGGCTCGATACGGCGACGTTATTGCCGAAAAAACTGGCCTTGGTGGAGTCTGGATAGGCCTTGTCCTAATTGCGGCGCTGACCTCGCTGCCCGAGCTTTTCACCGGCATAAGCGCGGTAACTCTGGTCGATGCTCCCGGGCTGACTATCGGCAATCTTCTCGGTGCGAACATGTTCAACCTGTTCAACCTGGCTCTTCTTGACCTGGTTCACCGCAACAGTTCCGTTTTGACAGCCGTGGGCAAAACCCATCGCCTGACCGGTATTTTCAGCCTGATAATGGTCCTCTCCATTGCCGGCTTCATATTGATTAGCAGTCGATTTCATACCATGGACATAGGCTGGATTGGCTGGTATACGCCGTTTATTCTTTTGCTGTATTTCGTTTTCGCCCGCATCTTATACCGTTACGAACAACGCCACCCATCTCTAAAAGAGACGGAATTTGAGTATGCCGATAAGTCTTTAAGACATATCTATCTCTATTTTTCAATAGCCGCCGTCTTCATCATAGGTGCTGGTATCTGGCTTCCTTTTATCGGCGATGAGATTGCCGGGGTCTACGGATGGGGGCAGAGCTTTGTGGGCAGCCTTTTCCTTGCTTTCAGTACCACCCTGCCCGAAATAACCGTTTCCTTTGCCGCCATGAGAATTGGCGCCAAAGACCTGGCCGTAGCCAATCTGATTGGCAGTAACCTGTTCAATCTGACCATCATTCCCATTGATGACCTGCTCTACGTTAAAGGGCCGGTACTGGCCGCGGTCTCCGAGACACACCTGGTTACCGCTTGCGCGGTGGTGTTCATGACAATCGTCTTCATCATTGGGTTGGGTCGCCGGCACCAGCGTTTTTACCGACTCAGCTGGTGGAACGTTACTCTGATTTTGCTTTTCCTTATCGGTGCTTACTACAACTTCCAAATGGCCTAAAGCCTGAAACTAGCTGTATCATCGGGGCAAAAGCTCGCTATTAAAACAGGAAGTCCCAGGCAAGCAAGACGATAAGAACGAGGAGCACGACCAACACCATAAACCCCAGCGGTATGCGGTAGCGGTCAGGGCTGAACGTCGATGGCTCAGGAGCCGGCTTTTCGGTACGCAGTATGATATGCCCGGTATTTTTTACCGCAACGACGAAATAACCGGCGGGGTTGGCGCCAAACTTGACCAGGTAGCGGGCGAGGTGAAGCGAAAGGCGTTCGATGGCGCCAAATAGCTCGCAGATGGATACGCTGAATACATTGAACGCCAGGCGCGAAGGTCGGCGGTAGAGCCAGTCCGTGTCCAGGGTAATCGTCGCTTCGGCATGAAGTTTTTTCATCACCAGCCAGAAGGCAAGCCCGGTGAATATGAGTAACTGCATAGATTCGATTAGATGCGAGGCGGTATAAGGCTGGTAGTGCACCTCAAAGGGAAGAAGGTTGTAAAGCAGCGCCGGATAAACGCCGATGGCAATACAGAGCGCTGCTGTCAGCCCCATGCCAATATACATTCCCGACGGCACCGGTTGTGTCTTAACGCCGCGGTCGGTGCTGAACCAGGTGAAATACGGCAGCTTCAAGCCAATGGACAGGAAGGTGCCGATTGAGGCCAGACTTAGCAGGAGGACAATGACGCCAAGGTGCTCCATTTCAGCGCCATAGATTACCATTGACTTGCTGACGAAGCCACTGAAAAGCGGTACGCCGGAGATGGAGAAAGCGCCAACCATGAAAAATATCAGGGTGGGCCACATTTTCTTGAACAGGCCACCCAGTTCGGTCATCCGGTTGCGGCCGGTGGCATAGAGGACAGTTCCCATACCCATGAACAGCAGGCCTTTATAGAGAATATGGGCAAAAGCATGGGCGATAGCGCCGTTCACCGCAATCGCGGTACCAATACCCACACCACAGACCATATAGCCAACCTGGCTGATTATATGATAGGAGAGGAGCCGTCTGCCGTCGTTGGCCAGGAAGGCGAAGACCACGCCATAGACGGC
>JADHXF010000021.1 GCA_016783105.1 Dehalococcoidales bacterium
TTTGCCGCCGAGTTTCTGGTATTTGTCGGCAGCTATTCCTCAACCACGGTGCCCTGGATACAGGGCTACACTCTGCTCGGTGTGCTCGGCGTGGTGGTCACCGCCGGTTATATCCTCTGGATGCTGCAGAAGGTGTTCTACGGCCCGCCGCTGGAGCAGTACGACGGCACGGCTGATGCCGATGCCCTGGAGAAGGTATATATGTTCGCCCTGGTGGCGGTGATTATGCTGGTCGGTATCTACCCGGCCGTTATTACCGACGTGTTCAAGCTCGGTATTACGCCGATAGTTGGCTTGTTAGGTGGCTAGAATGATGGCAAGGAGTATAAATTGAACCTGGCCCTGTTTATACCGGAAATAACTTTGCTGGCCATCGCGGCCATCGTTATCCTGCTCGATTTATTCATCGAGCAGAAGCGGTGGCTGGCACAGGTCAGCGTTTCCGGCCTCGTGATTGCCGGCGGCGTCACCATCGCCATGTGGGGAAGCAGCTACCCGGCCATCTTCAACAACATGCTGGCCGTGGATAATTTTGCCATCTTCTTCAAGATGCTCTTTCTGGGCATTGCCTTTCTGGTGATACTATCCTCCACCGACTACGTAAGCAAGTTCTCAAGCTTTCAGGGTGAATACTATGCCCTCGTGCTTCTGGCCACGCTGGGCATGATGCTTATGGCCGCCACCACCAACCTGATTGCCATCTACATTGCGCTCGAGCTGACCAGCATTTCCCTCTACGCCCTGGTCGGTTTCCTCAAAGATAAAAAGTCAACCGAAGCATCGCTGAAGTACCTGCTGCTGGGGGCAGTTGCCTCGGCGGTGCTGCTCTACGGCATGGCACTGGTCTTTGGCTTCACCGGCAAGACGCAGCTGGGCGAAATCGCTCAGGTTATACAGTCGCTACCACCGATGACACTTCTGGCCAGCCCCGGCCTGCTGATGGGCATCGTGCTGTTGATCGCCGGGTTTGGCTTCAAGATTGCGGCGGTTCCCTTCCAGATGTGGGTGCCTGACGTTTACGAGGGAGCCCCGACTCCCATCACCGCCTACCTGTCCGTGGCCAGCAAGGCAGCGGGCTTTGCCGTTATCCTGCGGGTTTTCTTCTCCGCCTTTGGCATGCCTGCCTGGCTGAGCCTGAACTGGGGACTTATCTTTGCCGCGCTGGCCGCTCTCAGCATGACCATCGGCAACATCCTCGCTATACCACAGGCTAATATCAAGCGCATGCTCGGGTACTCGAGCGTCGCCCAGGCTGGCTATCTCATGGTGGGACTGGCGGCCATGGGTGTGGCTTCGGCAGAGAACATCCTGGGCCAGAGCGGCGTCCTCTTTTTCCTCGCCAGCTATGCCTTCACCAACATGGGTGCCTTCATCGCTATCATTGCCATCTCAAATAAGCTGAATAGTGACCTCATCGGGGACTATTCGGGGATGGGGAAGCGAGCGCCGTTGCTGGCTCTGGCACTGACACTCTGTCTTATCTCGCTGATTGGTATGCCGCCGGCGGCGGGCTTTATGGCCAAGTTCTATATCTTCAACGCGGCGGTGCAACATGGTTTGCTCTGGCTGGTGATAATCGCCGTAATCAACAGCGTCATTTCCGCCTACTACTATCTGCGCGTGGTCAAGGTGATGTGGCTGGGCGAGGCAGCGTCCGCAGAGAAAGTGCCCTCCTCCGGAGCGCTGCGACTGGCACTGTTCCTTTGCTGCATTGGCGTGCTGCTGCTGGGCATCATCCCGGGCTATGCGATGAGGCTGGCTCAACTCGCTGCCAACATATTCGCTTACTGACGATACCACTCATCTGCTGGCTACGGTTCTGCCCCATTCCCGCCTGATGAATGATATCAGCACAGTTGTCACCAGCATCACCGCCACCCCCAGCAAGAATGCGAGGAAATAGCTCTGTTTCAAATCAAAGATGACACCGCCGATAACCGGACCTAACCCCGCCCCGGCGCCAAAACCGACTTCGAGCAGGCCCAGAATGGCCCCTATCCGGCCCAGGCCGAATGTGTCACCGATCAGCGCCGCCATCGTCGGCCCCGTCCCTCCCCAGGCCAGCCCGAAAACAAGCGCCCAAAGGTAGAACATCCACAACTCCCGCGACCAGAGCAGCCATACCATGGCAATAACGTGAAGCAGAGTACAAACCATTACCGCTCTCTTCCTGCCCAGCCTGTCTGACGCCATGCCAAACAACAGCCGTCCCGCAATAGTTGCCCCGCCAGCTACGCTAAGAACGGTAGCCGCTTCCACCGCGGAAAACCCGAGGTCGGTTATATGGGGCACCAGGTGCGTCAGAACCAGAAACAGGCTGCTGGAAAAGAGGAAAAAGATACAGATAAAGAGCCAGAAACTCCTTGTCCGGAATGCCTGCCACGGAGAAAGATGGTCCGCCGATACAACCGGCTTCTGCTCCAGGAACGTACTTGCGGAGAACTCGACCCCATCAGGCAGCATGCCAATCTCCTGGGGGTCTCGCTTTAGAAGCCTCGACAATGGAATAACCACCACCCAGGCGATGGCACCAAGTACAGTGAACGCCATCCGCCAGTCAAAGGCGGAAATCAGATAGGTGGCAAAGGGAGCCACCATCAACGGGCCCATTCCGGCGCCCAGGCTGGCGAGGCCCAGTGCCAGGCCCCGTCTCCTTTCAAACCATCGGGAGACCGTTGACATTACCACGACGAAAATAGCGCCGGTGCCCATCGCCATTAGCAGACTGTAGGCGAAAAATATTTGCCACAGGGCACTGGTCTGCCCGGCAAGCAGCAAGCCGAGGCCGGTACAGATACCCATAAAGAGGAAAACTATTCTGGGACCGAACCGGTCCAGAGCCCACCCGCCCAGAATGGTGAATATACCGCCCAGCACCATCTGCGTGGAAAAGATGGCTGACGTGGCCGCCCGGCTCAATGCGAACTCGCTCTCCAGTGATTTAAAGAAAACGCCAAAGGAAAAACGAATCCCCCAGATGGCTGTACCGGTAATACAGAAGGTGGCCACCACCACCCAGCCGTAAAATAGCCTGTCCTTAAATTTTGATAATAACATAAAAATCTGCCGCTATTGATGATGCGACGCAGTCCCTCTCCGCCGTACCACGGCAAACAGCAGAGTGGCCACCAGCATGGCCAGAGCGCTGAGCATAAATGCTATCTTATAGCTGCCGCTGGCATCAAAGACATATCCGCCCATCGCTGCCCCGAGCGCTGCCCCGACGCCAAAGCCCACTTCCAGCAAACCAAACACGATACCAATATTTTTCACACCAAAAGTATCGCTTATTAATGCTGCTCCACTGGTGCCAAAACCGCTGTAAGAGAAGCCGTATATAACGGCAAATAAATACAGGCCCCACAGGCTTTGCGCCCATACCAGCCACGCTATAGCCACCGCCTGCACCATCGTGCTGATAATAGGGGTCAGCTTCCTCCCTATCCTATCGGAAGCAATACCCATCAGTAATCTGCCTGGAAGGGAAGCAACACCAATGAGGCTGAGCACGGTTGCTGCCTCCAGCGGAGAAAAGCCGATATCGGTGATATGGGGTACGAGATGGGTAAATATGAGAAATATGCAGCCAGCAAATAAGAACCAGATAGACACGAAAATCCAGAAATTACGATTTTGAACAATGGATAACACAGGGTGCTGAGCCAGTGGCGAAGTCTCTGTTCTAACTGGTTGCCCAGTATCACCCGTTTTTACTCCATCAGGCAGAGCGCCGATTTCACTCGGGTCTCTTTTTAAGAGCCTTGAGAGAGGCACCACAATTAACCAGGCAAGCAGCCCTATCACCAGATAGGCGATATGCCAGTTGTAACTGGTGATGAGGTAGGTGGCGAACGGTGCCATGACCATCATTCCCAGCCCTATTCCCACGCTGGAGAGACCCAGAGCCAGCCCTCTCTTCCGGTCAAACCATCTCGAGACGGCCGACATCGGCACCACGTAGAGAGGCCCGGTGCCCATAGCCAGCAACAAGCTGTAGGTGATGAACAACTGCCAGAGGGCATTGGTCAGGCTGGTCAGCACCAGGCTCAGGCCGGCAAAGATACCCATGAGCAGGACCACACGCCTCGGCCCGTAACGGTCCATAGCCCAACCGGCAAAGAAAGAGCACAGACCAGCCAGTAACATATTGGCGGATAGTATGGTGGAGGTCGCCGTCCGGCTGAGACTGAATTCTGCCTCAATTGACTTGAAAAACACGCCAAAAGAGAAATGTATACCGTAGAGCGTGATGCCAATTACCAGAAAAACAGCCACCACCACCCACCCGTAAAATAGCCTGTCATTTAGTCGCCAGGGAACCCGCAATGCTTTAATCCTTTCACCGGTCAGATAATGGCTTTTTAAACCTGACCGTGTAGTTCCAGAAGTTGCCTTGACTGCCGTCAAGACTTAATCCTTCCCGCTTACCGGTTTTGATTACCGTGGAACGAAAAGGATAATCGGGGTCGGGGAAAAATTCGGTGACCGCCAGAGTACCGCCCGGCTTGAGCACCCTCTTCACTTCACGCAGGGCCCGGCCCCGGTCCGGAATCTCCATGAGCACGGTTACCATGTATGCCAGGTCGAAAAAATCATCGGCAAAGGGTAGCTCATAAGCGCTCGCCTTTTTCAGCTCGACATTGCGGATGTCCTGATTCTCCGCCCTGGCCAGCTTTTGTTCAAGCTGTCGCAGCATCGCCGACTGAACATCGAACGGCATACACCTCTCCTTTCTCACCGACTACCCTGGCCACGCAGGTGGTATAGGCACCGCTGCCACAGCCGAGCTCCATGACGGTCATCCCCGGCTCGATACCGCTGCGCGCAATAATCGTTCCCGGCGACTGAAAAAAACGCCGGAAGCCGCTATCAAGTATATAGCCGACATAGTGCGGTGCCGGAGATTGATAAGACTTTCTGAATATCCTGAACAATACGAGGAGGAAAATAACAGCCCCGATTGTTATAAGAACGATTTTAAGCGCCACTTTTACCTCGAATCGACTAATTATAGTTGATATAGCCTGTAACGAGCAACGTTCATACCCTGGCTCCGGACAAGTGTAAAGTCAAAAGACAGAGGCCGGATAAGAAATGAGGCCAAGCAACGGGATTTTTTCATTTGAGGCTCAAATTCATTCTTTTTTCACCCCTGCGGCTATTGACAACGCGCAGTGAATAGTTTATTCTTGCTACTAATCCTAATAAACTAAAAGGAGGGTAACTATGCAGGCATATTGTGTGAAGTGCCGCGCCAAGCGGGAAATGAAAGACGCCAAATCTATCACCATGAAGAATGGCAAGCCAGCCACGCAGGGCGTATGCCCCAACTGCGGCACCAAGATGTTCCGAATTGGCAAAGCCTAAATAAATCTCAATATTATAAATTCAAGAAGATAAGAGAGACTGGATGGTTAGCGCGCGAGTATCCAGTCTCTCTGCTTTTCAAAGCTCCCCGGCTGAGCAAAGTCCAGTTTGTTGACGAGCCTCGGTCAATTGAGCTAGACTTATGCAGTGAACTATTAAGAAGGGAAGCGTTTTGAGAGGGGTTTTCACCCCTCTTTTCACACTGCTTTCCTCCTTTGTTCATTCATTGTCTATTCAAGCATTTGGATAGCTTTCTGGCATCGGGGAGGATACATGATAGACAGGTACAACCCTCAGGAATTCGAGAGGAAATGGCAACAGCGCTGGGAAAAAGACAAACTCTACCAGGTCAGCGATGATGACCCGAGGCCGAAATGGTACGCGCTGACCATGTACCCCTACCCGTCCGGAGACCTTCACATCGGGCACTGGTATGCCATGGCGCCGTCAGACGTCCGCGCCCGCTTCAAGCGAATGCAGGGTTATAACGTTCTCCACCCGATGGGTTTTGATGCCTTCGGACTTCCTGCCGAGAACGCCGCTATCCAGCGCGGTATTCACCCTTTCACCTGGACGATGCAGAACATTGAGAACATGCGCCGCCAGCTCCGGAACATCGGCGCTATCTACGACTGGAGCCGGGAAGTGGTCACCTGCCTTCCCGAGTACTACAAATGGACGGAGTGGTTTTTCCTGAAGCTGTACGAAGCCGGCCTGGCCTATCGTGGCAAGGCGCCGGTGAACTGGTGTCCCAAGTGCCAGACGGTGCTCGCTAACGAGCAGGTGCTGAGCAGTGGTCTCTGCGAGCGATGTAATACCACGGTTACCCGTCGTGACCTTGAACAGTGGTTCTTCCGCATCACCAAATACGCCGATGAACTGATGAATTTCGACGGCATCGACTGGCCGGAGCGAATTCAAATCATGCAGCGCAACTGGATAGGCCGAAGCGAGGGCACGGAAATATCCTTTGCCCTTGACCACAGCGGCACATCGCAGAAAGAGATAAGGGTCTTCACCACCCGTCCGGACACCACCTTCGGCGTCACCTTCATGGTATTCGCGCCCGAACACCCATTGGTTTCCGTGCTGACCTCGCCGGATAAAAAAGCCGAGGTTGAGGCCTACATCGAGAGTTCAAGACGCCTCAGCGAGATAGAGAGACTATCCACCGAGAAAGAAAAGGACGGTGTCTTTATAGGGTCGTACTGCACCAACCGCCTGAACGGTGAACAGGTGCCCATCTGGATTGCCGACTACGTGCTTTTAAGCTACGGTACAGGGGTGGTGATGGGCGTGCCGGCTCATGACGAGCGCGATTTCCTTTTCGCCAAAAAATATGATATCCCCATACGCGTGGTGATAGCGCCACCGGACTGGCATGGCGAGGAGCTGGAAGAGGCCTACATAGAGGAGGGAACCCTGGTAAACTCCGGCCGGTTCGACGGGCTCCCCAGCCGCCAGGGCATTGAGGCCGTTTCAGATTTCCTCGAGGAGAAAGGTTGGGGAAAGCGGACTGTCAGTTACCGGTTGCGGGACTGGCTTATCTCACGCCAGCGTTACTGGGGAGCACCCATACCCATGGTCTACTGCGATAAGTGCGGTATCGTTCCTGTCCCTGAGGCAGACCTGCCGGTGCTGCTGCCCGAAGACGCCGAGTTCCGGCCGACCGGTGAATCGCCGCTGAAATACCATGAGCAGTTTGTTAATACCACCTGTCCGCGCTGTGGCGGGCCCGGCAAGCGCGAGACGGACACCATGGATACCTTCATGTGTTCCTCCTGGTACTTCCTGCGCTATACCAGCCCCAACAGCGATGATGCCCCCTTTGACGACGAGAAAATCAAGTTCTGGATGCCGATTGACCTCTACACCGGGGGAGCAGAGCACGCGGTGATGCACCTGCTTTATTCCCGCTTCTTCGTCAAGGCACTGCGTGACATGGGACTGGTCAACTTCAATGAGCCGTTCACCCGCCTGTTCAACCAGGGGATTATAATCGCCGAGAAGCAGAAGATGAGCAAATCGCTCGGCAATGTGGTTACCCCGGACGAGTACGTGGCCAAACTGGGAGCGGACACGGTCCGGGCTTACCTCATGTTCCTGGCACCATGGGAGCAGGGCGGCGAGTGGAATGACAGCAGCATCAGTGGCATCAGCCGCTGGCTGAACCGGATTTGGCAGCTGGCACTCAGTGGCTACCAGCCTGATGGAAAAGCTACGCCCAGTGACACCGAGAAAGCGGAGAGAGAATTATCCC
This sequence comes from Dehalococcoidales bacterium, assembly GCA_016783105.1. The sequence continues at coordinate 7,628 of JADHXF010000021.1, forward strand.
GCGTTACTCACCAGACCATCAGGAAGGTAACGCAGGACATAGAAAAATTCCGCTTCAATGTTATGCTATCGGCGCTGATGGAGTACAGCAACTACCTGGCCGGAGTGAAGGATACCGGCTCCGTCAGCACCCCGACGTGGGAAGAGTCGATTGATATCCTGCTCCGCCTCCTGGCACCCTCCGCCCCCCACCTAACCGAAGAACTCTGGGAGAGGACAGGGCGCCCGTACAGCATCCACAACCAGTCCTGGCCGCAGTGGGATGAAACTCTGGCCAAAGACGAGGAGATAACGCTGGTGGTCCAGGTTAACGGCAAGCTCCGCGACCGCATCACCGTGCCGGCGTCCATCACTGAAATAGAAGCCAGACAAATGGCTGCGGAGTCAACGCGGGTACAGCCGCACCTGGAAGGGAAGAAAGTCCTGAAAAGAATATATGTGCCCGGCAGACTGATAAATTTCGTCGTGCAGTGAGCGCAAAAGCAATGGAAACCATGAAGATAGCTTTTATCGGCGGCGGAGCGATGGGGGAGGCAATACTGGCCGCCGTACTGAACCGCGGCCTGAGCACTCCGCAGGCCATATGCGTCAGCGACGTCAAGGATGAACGCCGCCAGTACCTGAAACAGACCTACCAGGTATCGGTCACCGATAGCAACCAAGATGCCGCAGCAAAAGGCGAAGTCATAATTCTGGCGATTAAGCCGCAGAACCTGCCCGAGATAATGCCCGGGCTAAGTGGCCGGATTAAGCCGGGCCAGCTTGTCCTTTCCATTATCGCTGGGGCCAGGATTGAGACATTATGTAAAGGCATTGACCATCGCCAGGTGGTCCGGGTAATGCCCAACACACCCGCCCAGATAGGCGAGGGAATCAGCGTCTGGACCGCCACTCCGGAGGTAACCGAAGCGCAGAAAGAGCAGTCCAGGACTATCCTGAGCACCATGGGCAGGGAAATCTTTGTCCCTGCTGAAGAGTATCTTGATATGGCCACCGCGGTGAGCGGCAGCGGTCCAGCCTACTTTTTCCTCTTTGTTGAATGCCTTACCGAGGCTGCGGTCCGTATCGGGTTTCCCGAGGATACGGCACAGGAACTGGTGCTGCAGACCATGCTCGGTTCCGGACAACTGTTGAAAAAATCCGGGAAATCACCTTCCGAATTGCGCCGTATGGTCACCTCACCCGGTGGTACCACTGCCGCCGCCCTGCAGCAGTTTGAAAACGAAAACTTCCGCGAACTGGTCTATCAGGCCGTCGCCGCTGCCTACCACAGAGCCAAAGAACTCGGCAAATAAGCCACTGTTACTGCCACTCCCCGCGCCATCGAAACTGCCGGCTAACTTTTTTATTTAAATTTATAAAATTCAATAAATTCAATCTTGACAAAATATTCTATACATATTATAATATAGGCAAAGAAATATGACTGGGAGAAGGGTTGGATGAAGGATAATCTTCAGGCAGAAGAAAAACAGTTCGCTGAAGAAGTCGGCATCGTTTTCGAACAGACCGGCATGCCGCGCATGGCCGGCCGCATTCTGGGCTGGCTTCTTATCTCCGACCCACCCCACCAATCTACGGAACAGCTTACCAAAGCCTTACTGGCCAGCAAGGGTTCCATCAGCACCATGACCCGCCTCCTAATCCAGCTCGGCCTTATCGAGCGTCGAAGTCTGTCCGGTGTCAGGCATGATTTTTTTCGACTGCGCTCCGATGCCTGGCAGCATATGGTAGGTCGCGGACTTACCGACGAAATCAGAATGGTTCGGCAGCTTGCCGAACGCGGGCTGGAACTGCTTGGCGGGAACCCCCCCGTTACAAGGAAATGGCTGGAGGAGATGTTTGATGTTTATACCTTTCTGGAACGGGAGTTCCCTACCCTGCTGGAAAAATGGGAGAAAGAACATCAGAAGGTTGGCCAAACGGTAAAATGAGGTCGCTGGCAGGATACTACATATCATTTTCGGGAGGCATAGCATGAAAAAACTACGAATCATCGCCGCTCTATTACTATTAATCATTTTAACCACGGTTACGGCCTGTAATCCCCTGGGGGAAGATGAAGAAGGGGCAGAACAGTATGTTGAAGTGGGAACAGGAGACCTGCTGGTTACCGTCAGCGGCAGCGGTAACATTGAGACAGCAGAGGATGCAAATCTGAGCTTTGGCAGCGGTGGACGCATCGCCAGGATATATATTGAAGAAGGTGACCGGACTACCAAAGGTGAAATTCTGGCGGAGCTTGATACCGCTTCCCTGGAACTGGCCAGGGACCAGGCCGAATATGCCCTTACTCAGGCTGAGGTCGCCCTCACCCAGGCAGAGCTGAGCCAGAAAACCGCCGCATACAACTTGAAAAACACCCTGGATACAGAGGACGCGCTGGAGCTGGCTTTATTCAACGCCCAGATAGACGTGAGGTCAGCCGAGCATCACCTCGATGAAACCCGTGACATATACACCTGGCCGGATATTGAAACCGCACAGAAAGACGTGGAAAATGCCGAGGCATTTCTCCAGTACGCACTGGACCGGAACCTGCCAGAGGCCACGATAGTCTACGCCCAGGCAAGACTGGACGCAGCGGAGGCAATACTGGACGCCAAGAGAAACACCTATGATACCGAGGAGGTAGCCATCGCCAGTATGCAACTGGAAGCTACCGAACGGGCCGAGGCCCAGGCCCAGAGAAATCTCGATGAAATGAGTGAAGATATCGCCTTAAAGGAGCTGCAGGTAGAGGCAGCGAAAGCAGCCGTCGGGCAGGCCAGACAGTCAGTAGCGCTGGCCAGGCAGTCTCTGGAGCAGGCGGAGAAAGACCTGAAAGAGGCGGTCATCGTTGCCCCCTTCGATGGTATAGTGGCCAGTGTTACCGCGGAAGAGGGCGATACGATACCATCACCAGCGATGTCGCCCAGACAGATAATAAAGTTGATTGACCCCACCAGCCTGAAACTGGTAGTGGAAGTGGATGAAATCGATATCCCTGACGTGGATATAGGGCAGGAGGTAATTATAACCCTTGACGCACTGTCCGACAAGGAGTTCGCCGGTGTTGTTGCTACCATCTACCCGGTACCGCTCGAGGTCGGCGGGGTTATCGTCTACGAAGTTAAAATTGAGCTCGATGTCCCGGAGGGTTCAGGCGTGAGGGTCGGCATGAGTGCTGAGGCCGATATCATTCTGGCCAGCCGCACCGATGCTCTGCTGGTACCGTACCGCGCCATCAGCGAAGATAGCGAGGGCAATCCCGTAGTCAACGTTCTCGTTGACGACGATGAGCTGGAAGAAAGACCGGTAGTGGTTGGCATCAGCGATGGCTTCGATACGGAAATTGTCAGCGGCCTCAAGGCTGGAGAAACGATCCTTGCCAGCAGTAAGCGCCGTTAGTCAACCGGGCATGGTTTATACTAACTGTGGTATTGGAAATTGTAGTAACCAGGAGCATTAAATGATACAGCTTGAGAATATCACCAAGATTTACCGGATGGGGAAGGTTGAGGTCCCGGCTCTCAGGGGAATAGACCTGACCATCAATCAGGGAGACATGGTGGCCATAATTGGTGCCTCCGGTTCCGGTAAGTCAACGCTGATGAATATCATCGGCTTTCTGGATAAACCAACCGCAGGTAAATATATGCTGGAAGGTATGGATGCCAGCCATCTGAATGATAACAAGCTCGCCGAGATGAGAAACAAGAAAATCGGCTTTGTCTTCCAGACGTTCAACCTTTTACCCCGCGCCTCAGCCCTTTCCAATGTGGAACTACCCCTCCTTTACAGTGGTAGCAGGCAGCGGCGCAAGCGCAGCCTGGAAGCACTGGAACGGGTGGGACTGGGAGCACGGGCCAACCATAAGCCCACCGAACTGTCCGGCGGTGAGCAGCAGCGCGTGGCCATTGCCCGGGCACTGGTGAACCAGCCTTCACTCATTCTGGCGGATGAACCAACGGGCAACCTGGATAGCTCCGCTACCACGGAGATCGTCCGCATTTTCGGCCAGCTTCACCAGGAAGGAATCACCGTGATTCTGGTCACTCATGAAATGGACGTAGCCACGCAGACCCAGCGCATAATACGCCTGCTGGATGGCAGGATTATCAGTGATGAACAAGTCAAGAAAAATGATAAAACGATACGCAAACGAAAGGATACCGGTAATTAGCATAAATTAAGGCAGCGGGAGATATAAGTGAAGCTAATAGATTCTATTGTCATTGCCATCAGGTCGTTATTCGCCAACAAGCTGCGGTCTTCACTGACCATGCTCGGCATCATCATTGGTGTTGGTTCGGTTATCACGCTCATGTCCGTAGCCAGAGGCGCCGAGGCTACCATTACCTCTGCTTATGAGGAATTGGGTACCAATATACTTTCGATAATGCCCGTAAATCCAGAGGTGGAAGGAGGTTTCTCCATGTCTCCGGTATATGCTGCACCCACGCTGACCATGGATGACGCCCGTGCTCTGGAGAATGTCAGTGGCATCGACAATATTGCCCCGGTAAACGAGAATTTCATCACCGTAACCGCTGGCGGTGAAACCAAAGGGGGACTACTTCATGGAGCGACTCCTGTATATCTGGATGTTATGAAATATTCGGTGGCGTCCGGGCAGTTTTTTACTGACCACCATGTGGCGCAGCGAGCCAACGTGGTCGTGCTGGGCAGTGATGTGGCCGAAGACCTGTTTGGTGACGATGATGCGGTAGGTGAACAGGTAAAGCTGAAGAAACAACGCTTCACTGTTCTCGGGGTACTTGAGCCTAAAGGCGGCGCGATGTTTGGCATCAGCTTTGATGATGTCGTGATTGTGCCCATCACCACCTATCAGGCGCGTTTATTTCCCCAGCAGACCGCCTCCGGCGAGGACGCCGTGGCTTCCATCAGTTTTCAGCTGACCAATGACGAACTCAGGGACAGAGTAACCGAGGACGTTGAATCCATCCTGCGCCGGCGGCACAATCTGAAGGGCGATGATAAAAACGATTTTGCCGTGGTCAGCCAGGAGCAGGTCCTGGAAATCGTCGGTCAGGTAACGGGGATATTCTCCATCGTCCTGGGCGCCATTGCCAGCATCTCGCTTCTCGTAGGTAGTATCGGCATCATGAACATCATGCTCGTCTCGGTCACGGAGCGGACGCGGGAGATAGGTATCCGCAAAGCGGTGGGGGCCAAACGACGCGATATCCTGACGCAGTTCCTCATCGAGGCGGCAACGATGGGTTTTGTCGGTGGGGGCATTGGCATCACCGGGGGCTTGCTTCTATCCTGGGCTATTTCACAGGTAGACATCGGTGGTTTCAAGCTGGCCGCAGCTGTCTCTCCTGACATCGTCATACTGGCCTTCACGGTATCGTTATTCATCGGGCTTGCCTCCGGACTGTACCCGGCAATGAGAGCCGCCCGCCTCAACCCCATTGACGCGCTGCACTATCAATGATAATAATGGTAAAATATAAAATAGGGAAAAGGGGCTATAAAATATGAGCTGGCTTGATATCGCAATCATTGTGATAATCGGTATCGCCGCATTGACTGGCCTGAAAATCGGCATCATCAAGACGGTGCTCACACTCATCGGAGTGATTGTTGGGGTTATTCTGGCCGGGCGTTTTTACGTTGCCCTGGCGGATAAGCTCACCTTCATACCTCAGGAGACGCTGGCCCGGGTGGTTGCCTTCGCCATAATACTCGTCATCGTTATACTCATTGCCAGCATAATCGCCGGCGTTCTGAAGTGGCTGGCCTCCATCGTACTGCTTGGCTGGGTAAACCGGCTGGGCGGGGCACTCCTGGGTCTAATAACGGGGGGCATATTCGCTGGTGCCCTGCTGGCTATGTGGACCAAATTTCTGGGCATATCCGACCCGATTGCGGAATCGGCCCTGGCTAACTTTCTCCTGGACAGCTTCCCCATGGTACTGGCGCTGCTACCCGATGAATTTAACTCGGTGCGCTCTTTCTTCCAGTAAGAGAAAATCAGCAGCCGCAGAAATCAGAGATTTAGATATGGGGGCTACGTCATATAGAATCAACAGAACCGTAGCCCCCACCTTTTTTCAACTACCGTATAAGGTTCAGGTTAAGTTGCACTAGGAAACTGAAGGCGTTTCTCCCGGATGCAGCTTTTTCCACTTTTCCAGAAGCTGCTCTTGGCTTTCCTTGTGTGCTGGATCAGGCACACAGGCATCAACCGGGCAAACCTCGACGCACCTTGAAGATTCATGAGAACCAACACATTCGGTGCATTTGTCGGGGACAATCTCGTAGATGGTCTCCCCTTCAGCGATTGCCTGGTTCGGACACTCCGGTTCACACGCCCCGCAGCTTATGCACTCCTCGGTAATCTTGTACGCCATATATCTAACCTCCTTTTTTACCAAAAAATTGCGGGATTCGGGTAAAAACGCTTGCAATATGCTCTCTGAATTACATTGTACCGTGAACCTTCTTTCTTAGAGCTTCAGCCACATGCGCTGGTACCAGGTCACTGATATTGCCATTAAGGCGCCCCACTTCTTTCAGCAGACTGGAACTGAGAAACTGATATTCCTGGCTGGCCATCAGGCAAAACAGGTCCAGGTCTGGAGCCAGTTTTCGGTTCATCAGTGCCATCTCAAATTCTTTTTCAAAATCGGCATTCATCCTCAGACCACGGATCATGACCGGAGCTTTTTCTTTCCTGGCAAAATCAACCGTCAAGCCACTGAACGGTTTCACTTCAACGTTGGTTATACTGACCACCGCACGCCTGGCCAGTTCTACCCGCTCCTCCGTGGTAAAGAAGAGGTGCTTGTTTGATTCGTCATACACGCCGATTACTATCCGGTCAAATAACTTGGCCGCCCGCCGCACGATATCGAGGTGGCCATTGGTAATCGGGTCGAAAGTCCCCGGGTAAACGGCTATGGTCACAATGTACCTCCTTTATTGAACAGAGCGATACAGCTATCACCGTGACGATGCTCCTTAATGAGATGCAGAGCACCATATGAAGAACTGAATGGAAGGAGAGATGAGTGCGTCACCACCACCCATGAACGGTCACCGACCCGTCCGGATTCGGCTAATTGAGTTATCAGATTTCCAATTAAAGAATTAGAATAAGGAGGGTCCATCAGAATGATATTGTACTCCTTGTCCATAAAGGAGATTGCTTTGGCGACGCTACAGCAGTAAACATGCGCTTGATTTAAGAAACCCGTTTTTTCCAGATTCTGTTTTATTATAGCACAACACCGCGGTTCCCTTTCAACAAAGTCAACCCAGTCAGCCCCGCGGCTTAGTGCTTCTATACCTAGTTGCCCGCTACCGGAAAAAAGGTCAAGCACCTGTGACCAATCGTCCGCGATATTCTCCAGAATGGAAAATATTGCCCCCTTGACCAAATCTGTCGCGGGACGGGTGGTGGTTCCCCTGGGGAATTTTAGCTGGTGACCTTTCGCTTTACCGGCAATGACTCGCATGCCAAATACTAAACAATTTATTGTGCAACGCCTGCTGGACTAGTGGTGTCATATAATTAGGATAAATACTGCGGGAATAATTGTCAACAAAGAGCAACCATGGCCAGCCGATTGCTGGCCGGCAAGTATGCATATTTCCAGAAATTCAGGCAATCAGAAGTCCTGCCCTGGCAATAGCACCCGGTGCAATCCGCAACAGCGGCAACGCTCATACCTGCGGGCCACTTTATACAGCCCTTTTTTATTGCAGTAAGGGCAGTAAGCAAACTTGAGCCCATTGCCGCTGCGCCCGTTGCCTCTTCCGTTGTAGCAACCTACAACTCCGTCTGAAGCCACGCCTGTCTGCCCCTGTCTGTAACGCACCATATACTCCCGTGCCCCGCTTCGAGAACGGCTGGCCCTACACGCCTGCATCTTTTACCAGGAGTGTAATCCCCTGACATAAGACTCCGTTACCGAAAGTGTCTTTGTTTTGATTCAGACGGCGTCATCAGTGGCGGCTGCATCGGTTTCATTGCCGGCGTAATAGCCTGGCGCCGGTGGCTGATCATGGGACGGCGCAGGAACGAAGGAACGTCCAGCTCGTCCTCGCTCTTGATACCTTTGAGGAGCTGGGTCAATTCATCATCCTGGGCGGATCCGGTCAGCCCGAGCTTGGCCACAAACCCGGTGGCGATAAGGGTAATCCGGACATCATTTTCCATTGTCGGATCATGGGCAACACCGAAAATGATATTGGCCTCAGGGTCGACCGCCTGACGGATAACGTCAGCTGCCTCGTTGACCTCAAACAGTGTTAGACTGTTACTGCCAACCACGTTGAAGAGAACCGCTTTTGAGCCGTTGATGGAGACATCCAGTAGCGGACTGGCCAAAGCCTGCTTGGCAGCCTCCACGGCACGATTCTGACCCGAGCCACGACCGATTGACATCCAGGCTGGCCCAGCGTCTTTCATTATCGTTTTCACATCGGCGAAGTCCAGGTTAATCAGTCCCGGAGTAGTGATAACCTCAGCGATAGCCTGAACACCGTGCCTGAGAACATCATCGGCCAGCTTGAAGGCGCTATCCACGCCCGTCTTCTGGTCGCAGAGTGTAAGCAGCTTGTCGTTCGGAATAATAATCAGGGTATCAACTTTGCCGAGCAGCCTGGTGATGCCCTCATTGGCCACCTGAGTGCGGCGGACACCTTCAAAGGCGAACGGCTTGGTGACCACGGCTATGGTCAGGGCGCCACTCTGCTTGGCTATCTCGGCCACCACGGGCGCGGCGCCGGTGCCGGTGCCGCCACCCATACCACCGGTGATAAACACCATATCGGCACCACCTACCAGTTCCTGCAGCTCGTCACGACTTTCTTCGGCAGCCTTCTGGCCTACGTTATGGTCGCCGCCAACACCCAGCCCTCTGGTGAGTTTCTCACCAAGCTGGATGCGTATCGGTGCTTCCGTAACCGCCAAGGCCTGGGCATCGGTATTCATGGCAATGAATTCCACACCCTGAATTTCTTCCCTGACCATGCGGGTTATCGCATTGCAGCCGCCACCACCCAAGCCGATAACTTTGATTTTGGCTGGATTAGCCACAAAACTTGACTTTGCCATTTCCCCCTCCTTATTGCATTAATCTGATAACGTTCTTCCTAGAATTGCTAGTTGAAGAGGCTCTTCAGTCGTAAAGCCATGCGTCGGACTGCCGAGCCAAAGTTCCAGCGCGTCCAGTTCTGGCTGCGCTCATGATTGATCCCCCAGGTCAGCAGACCAACGCTCGTCGAGTATGCCGGGTCGCAGAGGACATCGGAGATGCCTTCCATATTGGATGGAGCACCCACTCTGACCGGAAGCTGCAATATATCGCGTCCCAGCGTGGCGATGCCTGCCAGATTGGAGCTACCGCCGGTGAGCACCAGCCCTGCCGGAACCAGGGTCTCGTATTCGGAGTTGGGCAGTTCAAGCAGGATGAGCTTCAAAATCTCCTCAATGCGGGCGCGTATAATGTCGCACAGGTCCTGGTATGAAACGCCGTGCCCATCCTGAGATATCGCCGTGGTATCCTCGGTTCTGCTTTCATAAACGGGCATCACGCTGCCGTATCGCTTCTTCATCTCTTCGGCAACGTCAAATGGCAGGCCCAGACCAATGGATACGTCTCTGGTGAGCTGATAGCCGGCAACAGGTAGTATGGACGTATGCCATATGCTGCCTTCTTTGAAAACCGCGATATCAGTCGTGCCGCCGCCGATATCAGCCAGAATAACGCCGACTTCTTTCTCATCCTGGGTCAGGATTGCCTCGCTGCTGGCGAGAGGCTCGAGAACGAGGTCCTCGATATCAATGCCAATGCTGCGAATGCATTTGATCAGGTTCTGTATCGAGGTTACGGCCGCGGTGATGACATGGGTCTCCACGTCAAGTCTGAAGCCGTGCATGCCGACCGGGTTCTTGACGTGAGCCTGACCATCAACGGCATATGACCGCGGAATAACGTGGAGGAGTTTTCGGTCGCTGGGAACCTTGACGCTCTGTGCCGAGGAGAGGACACGCCTCAGGTCATCCGGGCGCACCACGCGGTCGTTCCGCGTTATGGCCACCACGCCGCGGTTATTCAGCGAGGCAACATGGCGCCCGGTCACGCCAATATAGGCTGATTCCAGTTTGTAGTTGCTTGACTGCTCTGCTTTCTTTACCGACTCTCTGATTGACTCTCTGGCCTCATTGATGTTGACCACCAGGCCTTTATGCAGGCCCACTGATTTGGCAATACCAACGCCGACGATGCGCGGTGTACCAGCTTCACTGAAGTCCGCCACAACAGTACACACTTTAGTGGTACCAACATCAATTGCCGCTACGGTTCGTTTTTTCATCTATCCCTCCTTTTCAATAAGTTCAGGTTATTCGAGTTCTGTTATGCTTTACATTTCCAGAACCTCCTCGGCCATTGTCTTTTTTTGTTCGTAGATATCAGGACATGGAAAAGACCAACCTCATTTTGTCGACGAGGTCTGTTCTTTTCTTTGCCCCAACTTTGGTTTCCGCCATGATACTGTGGACTTCGTCCAGGCGGTAGCTATCAGCCTGGTTGATTAGATGTTCGGCTATCTTCAGCTTCAGATCCACAAGCGTGGTGCCTGTTATCCTCCCACTCGCTGCCCACTTGTCCAGTTGTCCCTGCTTCATTATTTATTTCCCCCTTCTGGATACCGCACCTTCGGGTTGCTATTTCTATCCCTGGCCGGTTCAGGCCATGGCAAATACCGTCTGCAACTTGCGCAACAGCGCCGGCCTTCTCCAGGCTCTGGTTTTTTTCTCCGCCCAGAGAATTTCCATCTCTTCTGCAGCCAGGCAATCATCCTGTGCTATCAGGCGCGTGGCAGCTCTCAGCTTGGCGCTGCGACTGCGTGGGTTGGACCGTATCTCATTCTCGGAAGGCATAACTACATGTCGCCGAATAAGCTTCAGACGAGGTTTATGCCCGCAGATGCATGCCGGCGTGCCGGGAGGACAGATACACCCCCTGGCCTCCCGCTGCATCAAGTGTTTCACGATACGGTCTTCCAGGGAATGGTAGCTTATCACCACCAGCCTGCCTTCAAAGCCGAGGAGCTCAATCGCCTGTTTCAGCGCTATCTCCAGATTTTCCAGCTCCAGATTTACCGCAATCCGAAGCGCCTGGAAGGTCTTCGTGGCCGGGTGGATTTTACCCCTTCCCCCACCCGCCGCCTTCTCCACAATGCGGACCAGGTGAAGAGTGGAGGTGATGGGACGTTCACGCACGATAAGACGCGCTATCTGGCGACTGCGGCCTTCTTCGCCATAGGTCTGGATAAGGCGAGCCAGTTCAGCTTCAGGTGAAGTATTAACAATATCAGCGGCCGTTACTTCTTGACCGGGACTGAAACGCATATCGAGGGGGGCATCATATTGAAAGCTGAAGCCGCGTCCGTTCCCGTTTAGCTGCATGGAGGAAAGGCCGAGGTCAAACAAAATGCCATGTACCGGAAAGAAATCATATTTGATGCAGGTTACCTGCAGGTTGACGAAATTGTCATTGACCAGGAGCACAGAATTCCGATGAGTCTCAAGTCTTTCTTGAGCCATCTTTATCGATTCGGGGTCGGCATCAAGGCCGAGTAACTGCCCCCCGGGGGAACTGCGCTCCAGAATTGCCCGAGCATGTCCGCCACCACCCACTGTGCAATCAACGTAGCGGCCGCCGGGCTGGACCGCCAGCGCCTCCATTGTCTCTTCGAGCAGAACCGGGGTGTGATATGAGCTCGGTTTACTTGGGCTCATCACGTCGCTCCAGGCTTTCTATAATCTGCCAGGACTGCTCCTGACTGATCGCCTTTTCTTCTTCCCAGAGAACCTGGTCCCAGATTTCCAGGTAGTTATTGGCTCCGGTAACGACGATGTCTTCCTGGATTTCAGCGTGCTCGCGCAGTGGTACTGGCAGGGCCACCCTGCCCTGCCCATCAATGGCAACGCTGAAAGCGGTAGCAAAGATAGCCCGATTCAGCCTTCTCATTTTACTGGGGGTCAGCGGGCCGCTGGTAAGAGACGTAGCCAGTTTGCGCCATTCCGGCAGCGAGTACACATTGATGCACTTTTCCGCTCCCGGAGACAGGACTACGCCGTCCTTCAGTTCCCTTCGGAACCGGGGCGGTATCGCTACCCTGCCCTTTTCGTCTATCTTGTAGTTGTACTCACCGTAAAACATTTACAACCCTCAGCCAGCGATTTGCCCCATTATTTACCACTATCCCCCACTTCCTACCACTTTATAACACTCTTTATAACACGAGCGCACACGTTTGTCAAGCTTTTTGGGTTAATTTATTGAATTTTCCATAAAATTTTTTTCCATTTGGTTATCTGCTTCATCTGTGGTAAAATAAAATTTGTTTTGGTACGCAACAATGCTTACTTTCAGCATACTCACCATCAGTGATAAGGGAGCGCGTGGCCAGCGCTATGATGAAAGCGGCCAGACCATCAGGGACACCTTCTCTAACCTGGACAGCGAGATCGTTAACTACGAAATTGTCCCTGATGAGCGGGATGTAATCAGCCGGAAGCTGGCGGAATGGGCGGACAAGGGAGAGACAGATGTCGTCATCACCACCGGTGGTACCGGACTTGGCGAGCGGGATGTTACCCCGGAAGCTACTATTGCCGTCGTGGACCGGGTTGTGCCCGGTTTTGCGGAGGCAATGAGAGCTATATCGCTGAGCAAAACGCCAATGGCGATGCTGAGCCGGGCCACGGCAGGGGTTAGAGGCAAGTGCCTCATAATCAATCTACCCGGAAGTCCGAAGGCGGTCAGGGAATGCCTTGAGGCGGTGCTGCCGGCAATACCTCACGCCGTCGATATTATTAAAGGGGTGGTCACCGAACATTCTTAGAATGTGGCAGGGATTTGCGATGCGTATTGATGTGCTGACCATATTTCCACAGATGTTTGACGTGCCGTTCAGTTTCGGCATCTTCAAGAGGGCTATTGACCATAACCTGGTCAGTATCAACGTACATAACATTCGTGATTACACCCATGATAAACATCATACCGTTGATGATTATCCGCATGGCGGTGGTCCGGGCATGGTGCTCAAACCCGAGCCCGTCTTCGAAGCGGTGGAAGCGGTAAAGGCCCAGGTCCCTGACGAATCGGCAACTGCGGGAGTGCCGATTATCCTGCTTACGCCACAGGGACGTCTCTTCAACCAGCAAATCGCCATGGAGCTGTCAAAGTACAACCGCCTCATCCTGGTCTGCGGCCACTATGAAGGTATTGACGAGCGGGTGGCAGAACACCTCGTTACCGATGAAATCAGCATCGGTGATTACGTGCTGACCGGCGGAGAACTGCCGGCTCTGGTGGTCATTGATGCCGTCATTCGCTTGCTCCCGGGCGTGCTTGGCTCGGAATATTCAACACAGGAAGATTCACATGTGAACGGTATGCTGGAATACCCCCAGTACACCCGACCGGCTGATTTCCGTGGCTGGCAAGTTCCAGAAGTCCTGCTCTCCGGGAACCATGCCCAGATTGCGCGATGGCGCCGGGAGCAGGTTGTCCGGCGCACTGTGGAACGCCGACCGGACCTCATCGACAAGACCAAACTCAGTCAAGAAGAAAAGCGATTGGTGAAGCAGTCCGCGTCTTTATATAAAACCAAATCCAGTTTGAACAAGGAGCCTGAGAAATGAATGTTGATTCGCTAATCAATGTCAAACGCAATCCCCGAATTCCCGACCTCGCCCCCGGGGATACGGTACGCGTTTACATCAAAGTGGTTGAAGGTGGCAAGGAGCGTCTCCAGCCCTTCCAGGGCGTGGTCATCAAGCTGCAGGGGGGCGGTGTTGGCGCCACTTTTACCGTCAGACGCATCGCCTATGGTGTCGGTGTGGAGCGCACGTTCCCGCTGTACTCCCCGAGGGTGGAGCGAGTGGAAATAATCCGCCACGGAAAGGTACGCCGGGCCAAACTATATTACCTGCGCGGACGCAGCGGTAAGGCAGCCCGCATCAAGGAGCGCCGGGTAGACCGCGAGAAAGAGCTGGCCCAAATGGAGAAGCTAGCCGCCGAGGCTCAAGAAGAGGAAATACCAGCCGCAGAGGAACCGACCGAAGCAGCAATGTTAGCCGAAACGGAAGAGGTCCTCACCGAGGAAACAGCATCGGCAGGCGAACTGGCCGAGGAGCCGGTGGAAGCGGAAGTAACTCCCTCTGAAGCAGAAAAAGCAGAGCCAGAAGTAACCCAACCTCAGGGTGAGCTTCCTCCAGAGGAGACGGAACCAGAGCCAATCAAACCTGAAGGTGAGCTTGCTGCTGAAGAGACGGAAACAGCAGCGGCGGAAGAAGAAACCAGAGAAAAAGCGGAAGAATAATCTTCCCGCTCAGGCTTAACGTCACCAGTACCGTCCGTATCTTTGGGCAGCAGAAGCTTTGGGGCAATCGGTGGAGCAAGGTATGAGATATGCTGAGGTCAGTGTCAATTCCCCGGTTGCCCAGCGCCGTACTTTCAGCTATGCCATACCCTCCGGTATGAATATCGAAGTGGGGCAGGCGGTATGGGTCCCTTTTGGCGAGCGCACTCTCCAGGGCATCGTTATGGAGCTTACTCCCCACCCCGCCGTGGCCGAGACCAGGGATATCATTGATATTATTGAGCCCCACCCCTTTCTCTCCGCAGCCCACGTAAATCTGGCCCGCTGGATTAGCGACTATTATCTGTCCCCTCTTTTTGACGCCGTGGCCCTCATGCTGCCGCCGGGATTTGAAAGGAAAACGTTGACCTTTGTCTCGGCAGTGCCCGGCCCTGACGAGAAAGCCCTGCTGAACCTTACCCCACCACAGCGCCAGGCTTTTGCGCTTTTACAGAAGCAAGACAGAATCAGCCTTAAAGAACTGGAGAAGAAGCTCGGTGAGAAGAAGGCGCAGGCCATCGTCTCGCAACTGATAAGACGAGGGCTGGCAGCCAGAGATTACGAGCTGGAGCCGATAAAGATTCGACCCAAGACCGTACCTTTCCTGCGCCTCAACGTGCCCACAGCCAGTGCCAGGGAGATATCGGCAGAACTCAAGAAAAACCGAGCCTTCAAGCAGGCGAGAATTATCGATTTTCTAAGCGCGCAGGCTGAGCCAGTCCCCTGGGCAGAAGCAAGGCAGAAACTGGGCGTGGACAGGGCAACAGCCGATGCTCTGGTCCGCCAGGGATTTATTTCTTTGGAGCAGGTTGAAGTCAGACGAGAGCCGCTTTCCTATGAATATATCAATACAGCGTCGCCACCGCAGTTGACCCGGGCCCAGGAAAACGCCCTCTCACGCATACGCGAAGCGATACATGATAACAGAACTCAAGCCAGGGTTTTTCTGCTCCACGGCGTTACCGGCAGCGGTAAGACCGAGATATACCTGCGGGCACTCGCGGAGACAGTGAAAACGGGCCGGCGGGGCATTGTCCTGGTGCCAGAAATCGCGCTCACTCCGCAGACTATTGAACGCTTTGCCGCCCGCTTCCCGCACCGGGTCGCCGTCCTGCACAGTAAACTCTCACCGGGAGAGCAGTATGACGAATGGCAGGGAATAAGGGACGGCGAATTCGACGTCGTCATTGGCCCCAGGAGTGCCCTCTTTGCCCCCCAGCCCGACCTGGGACTTATCGTGCTCGACGAAGAGCATGAATGGAATTACAAGCAGGACCAGGCACCCCGCTACCACGCCCGCGATGTGGCCTTAAAGCTGGCCGAACTGACAGGGGCGGTGGTCATTCTGGGC
>JADHXF010000082.1 GCA_016783105.1 Dehalococcoidales bacterium
CTGGGCCATTGCCATCCGGTGGTGGCCAAGGCACTGGCGGAACAGGCGCACACCCTCATCCAGGTTTCAAATCAGTTCTATACCATCCCGCAGCTTCAGCTGGCTGAGATTCTGGTACAGCACAGTTGCCTGGACAAGGTCTTTATCAGCAACAGCGGTGCGGAGGCAAACGAAGGGGCGGTCAAGCTGGCACGGCGCTATGGGAGTCACCATCGGGACGGGGCATATGAAGTTATCAGCACCATGGGCTCTTTCCACGGTCGCACCCTGGGCATGGTGGCGGCTTCCGGGCAGGTGAAGCACCAGCAGCCGTTTCTGCCCCTCCCCGCCGGCTTTGTCAACGTGGATTATAACGATATCGATGCCATAAAGGCAGCCACTACCGATAAGACCTGCGCCGTTATTCTGGAGCCGTTGCAGGGCGAGGGTGGGGTCAACCTGCCCGACGATGATTACCTGGCAAAGGTGAGGGAGTGGTGCAGTGAAAAAGGGATTCTTCTTATCCTTGATGAAATTCAGACCGGCTTTGGCCGACTGGGAACTCTGTTTGCCTATGAACAGTACGGTGTTGAGCCTGATGTCATGACCCTGGCCAAGGGGATGGGGAGCGGGGTGCCAATCGGTGCCATTATGGTCAAGGATAGCGCCAACGTGCTTGTTCCCGGCGAGCATGGCTCAACCTTCGGCGGCAACCCGCTGGTCTGCGCCGCGGCCTATGCCACGGTGAAATACATCATTGAAAACAACGTCGTGGAAAATGTTAGGAAAGTCAGCCAGTATTTTATCGGGCGACTGGAAGAGCTGAAGAGTAAATATAACTTAATCACCGATGTAAGAGGACGCGGGTTGCTCCTGGCAATAGAGTTCGACCGTGAGATTGCCGACGATGTGTTAAAAGCCTGTCTGGAAAACGGGCTTCTGGTCAACCGGGTCAAGCCCGACGCCCTTCGTTTTATGCCGCCCCTCATCATTGGCAGTGCTGAGGTGGATGAGGCAGTAAATATCCTGGATAAAGTCTTGGCGGCGGTATAACGGGGGTATTCCCGAAAAAGAAAAATTATGCGATAATAATTAAATGAAGGTAAACCTTCGCAAACTCGGCATCTTTTTGGCCCTGACCGCGGTGCTCCTGCTTGGCATGTTCCTTATCGCTGTGCCCTACATTGATATAGGCCTTGCCGCCCTGGTTGGTGGGCAGGAAAAGCTGGAGGCGTTTCCTGATATCTCGGAAATACCGGAATCGGTTGCGGAAGATGCCAGGGCAATGGCCATGGAGCTGTATGGCGATTCCCAGGATAAGTATGATGAATACGTCAAACAACTGCTATCGGCATATGTTGAGGTTAAAGACCAGGATTTCGTCGTTATCTTCAATCCGGGGGGTTGGGGAACCAAGGTATTGGAAAAATCACCGACATGGTGTGAAATCTGCCAGGGGATTGAAACAGAGTTAGATGGGCTGGGATATTCATCACTGATACTTGATTACCGGCGAACGGCGGAAAGCATGCGCGGTTTAACCAGGGAGCTGGTGGAGTTATTCTCCGTTTATCCCTCCAAAGCCGAAAACCTAGCCGGCCGCGTGGAATTCCTCACTCGAAATGTTCCCGACCTCAAGGTTATCGTTGCCGGGGATAGCAATGGCGCCGTCATTTCGGACACGGTCATGGATATCCTGTATGATAACCCCAGGGTGTACAGTATTCAAACAGGGACTCCTTTCTGGCACAAACGGACAACCGTGGAACGGACGCTTGTGCTGGATACAAATGGCAGGATTCCTGATGCCTTCAGTCAGGGCAATATCCCGGCCATGCTCATAACCAGCCTGAAAGCGCTCTTTGGTTTATCCTTAACGGAGGACGAGGAAGCCGGTCGCATTTTCTATTTCGTGCGGGCGCCCGGGCACGACTACAACTGGCAATACCCCGATGTTAATTTGAAAATAATCGGCTTCTTGGAAGAGAATTTCAACGCAGATAGGCAAATATCACATAACTAGAGGGAGGTCTTGCGGTGTCGGGAAAAGTGGTGCTGGCATACAGCGGTGGCCTTGATACTTCGGTTGCTATCCGGTGGCTCAAAGATAACTATGACCTGGAAGTGGTTGCCCTGACCATCGATGTTGGCAACGAGCGCGACTTCACCGCGATTAAAGAGAAAGCGCTCAAGGTTGGCGCGGTAAAGGCAGTGGTAATCGATTCCAAGGAACTGTTTGTCAACCATTTCATTTTTCCGGCGCTGCAGGCTGATGCCCTTTATGAGGGGCAGTACCCGCTGGCGACGGCCCTCTCCCGGCCACTCATCGGCAAACTGCTGGTGGATGTGGCACGTGAGGAAGGGGCGGTGGCGGTTTCTCACGGCTCTACCGGCAAGGGTAACGACCAGGTGAGAATCGAAGTGAGCGTGAACGCACTCGCTCCAGACCTCAAGATTATCGCTCCGGCACGGGAGTGGGGCATGACCAGGGAGGAGACCATTGCATATGCCGAGCGATATGATATCCCGGTGCCGGTCACCCTTTCCAGCCCCTATTCCATCGATGAAAACCTCTGGGGGCGGAGTATCGAGTGCGGTGTCCTGGAAGACCCGTGGGTGGAACCGCCGGAGGATGCCTTCGCTTGGACAAAATCGCCGAAGGAGGCGCCGGACACACCCGGTTACGTGGAGATTGGTTTTGAGCAGGGCATCCCGGTCGCCATTGATGGCAGGAAGATGGGCGGCATTACGCTCATTCAGACGCTAAATGAAATGGCTGGAAGTCACGGCGTGGGTCGGATCGATGTTCTGGAAAATCGTCTGGTGGGCATCAAGTCGAGAGAGATATACGAGGCACCAGCGGCCATGGTGCTTCTCCAGGCGCATCAGTCGTTACAGGCAATGACCTTATCCAAAGAGCAGATGCGTTTCAAGCAGAAGATGGCCATAGAATACGCTGACCTGGTCTACAACGGTCTGTGGTTTACGTCGTTGCATGAGGACCTGGCGGCCTGTATTCAATCCTCGCAGCGCTATGTAACCGGTACGGTGAGGCTCAAGCTGTTTAAGGGCGCCTGTACCGTGGTGGGGCGAAAATCGCCTTATTCACTGTACAGTTACGGTCTGGCCACCTATGATAAAGATGATGTTTTCGACCAGAGCGCCGCGGCCGGATTCATCCATATCTGGGGGTTGCCGGTAAAAACTCAGGCTCAGATACAGGGTACGGGCCGATTGGAAAAGAGCTGATATGAGCTATATCAGAGGTCGCTTCCAGAAGGCGGCTGATAAAAAGGTCGCCGAATACACGTCATCCCTGCCCTTTGACTGGAGATTATACAAACATGACATCGCCGGCAGCACTGCCCACGCCAGGATGCTGGCCCGGCAGGGAATCATCTCCAAATCCGACTCCGTGATAATTGTTCAGGGGCTTGAGTCCATTGAGCAGGAGTTAGCGCAGGGCAAATTTAAATTCAAGGCCGAACTGGAAGATATCCACATGGCCATCGAAGCCCGCCTCATCGAGAAAACAGGCGAGGCCGGCGGTAAAATCCACACCGCCCGTTCCCGGAACGACCAGATAGCCCTGGATTTACGCCTCTATATCAGGGAAGCTATTGCACAGACTGTAGATAGTGTTCGTGAATTACAGCGTGCCCTGGTGAATCTGGCCGAAGCCAGCATGGATGTGGTAATGCCGGGATACACCCACCTGCAGCCGGCACAGCCCATTTTACTGGCACATCACCTTCTGGCCTACTTTGAGATGCTCCAGCGGGACGTGGGACGCTTTAACGATTGCCGGAAACGTGCCGATGTTATGCCCCTGGGCAGTGGGGCACTGGCCGGAGTCGCCTACAACGTGGACCGTGAATTCCTGGCCCGTGAGCTTGGCTTCAGTCAGGTAAGCCAGAATAGTCTTGATGCTGTCTCGGATAGAGATTTCGTCCTCGAATATGAAGCCGCTGCCAGTACCTGCATGATGCATCTCTCAAGGCTGGCGGAGGAAATTATTCTGTGGTCATCTGCGGAGTTCGATTTTATCGAGCTTGATGAGGCATATGCCACCGGCAGCAGCATAATGCCCCAGAAGAAAAACCCGGATGTGGCCGAACTGATTCGCGGGAAAACCGGACGCGTGTATGGTAATCTGATGGCTTTTCTAACCACGATGAAAGCGTTACCTCTCGCCTACAATCGAGACCTTCAGGAGGATAAAGAAGGGCTTTTCAATACCGTGGACACGCTTATGGCATCGCTCGATATAGGTACCGGCCTGATAGCTACATTGAAAGTAAATGCGGAAGGTGCCGCCAGGGCCGTGGAGCGCGGCTACATTCTGGCGACTGACCTGGCAGACTACCTGGTCGGGAAAGGGGAGGCCTTTCGCAGCGCCCATGAGATTGTGGGCAGACTGGTAAGTTACGCGGTGAAGAAGGGAAAATCGTTGCCGGAACTCAGTTTTGCGGAATACAGCAGTTTTTCTCCGTTGTTCGGAGAGGATGTTTATTCGATTACCGTGGATTCGTCCCTGGCCGCGAGAGATATTATTGGCGGTACGGCACCTAAGCGCGTGGCGCAGGCAGTGGCCGCCGCTAAAAAAACACTCGGGCAGGGGAGTTGAAAGTACCCCTCTCCGTTGAAGGAGGGGGCGAATCAGGAGATGGTAAAAACTAGGCCGTTTTCACCACTTTATGCTGGGTGCGCAGGCACCTGGTGCACAGGTTGAGGCGTTTGAGCTGACCGTTTATCGTCACCGTGGCCGGGTGTATGTTGGGTAGCCAGCGGCGGTTGGTTCGACGTTTGGAATGGCTGACATTATGACCGAACTGAGGTGTCTTACCGCACATTTCGCACTTCAATCTAGATGCTCCTTTGACTGTTTGGCAAATTTGATGTAATATGAAACCTACTACATGGTAGCACAGTCAGACTGGACTTGACAAGGATGGAAAAATGAAGCAAGTAAATTCCATCAGCGGCCAGGAATTACGGGAGATGTTCGCCGCGGCTACCGGGTGGTTGGAGAAAAGCTCCGCCGAAATTGACGCCCTGAATGTATTCCCGGTACCTGATGGTGACACCGGGACCAATATGCTGCTCACCATGCGCTCCACCATCGAAGAGGCCTACCGGGCCCCTGACCACAGCGCTTCGGCGGTGGCCCATGCCATGGCGCAGGGAGCGTTGATGGGGGCGCGGGGCAACAGCGGCGTTATCCTCTCTCAGATTCTGCGCGGGCTGGCACAGGGCCTGTCGGAAAAGGAATCTCTCAACGCGACCGACCTGGCCAGCGCTTTGCAGGAATCGTCGGCAATGGCGTACAAAGGCATGAGCAACCCGGTAGAAGGGACGATGTTGACCGTAATCAAAGACATCGCCACCGCCGTACAGGCGGAAGCGGCGGGCAATGGCGGGGATATGATAGCCGCCATGGAAGCGGCGGTCAATGCCGCCGGTGAATCGGTGGCCAACACACCGAACCTCCTCGACGTGCTGCGGCAGGCCGGCGTGGTTGATGCCGGCGGGCAGGGGCTGCATACCATTTTCGATGGTGCTCTGCGCTACCTCAGGGGTGAGACGGAACAGATGCGG
>JADHXF010000083.1 GCA_016783105.1 Dehalococcoidales bacterium
CATCATCAACCACCAGAATTGTCGCTTGTTTCGAAGACATTGCTCCCTCCTTACTGGCTATTGTAGTATCTTTAGTTCTCTTAAAGTTATCTTTAGTGTAACATATACTATCCTAATGGATACATTTTGTCAATGGGTACTATGTAGAAATAGAAAGAAGTTGCGATGTACTGAGAAGAAATCTGCGTCCGCTATCTGTACAACGCCTATACAGGGACAATCTGCTAGAACGTGCCTCTCCTAACATTGCGTCTGATGACGGAGGTTCGACCAAGTTCAAGAATCCATCCTCGCTACGCTAGGGCAAATCGACAGCAAGGGTCAAGGGATACAAGTCGTCTCACCGTTCATGACGGCAAAAGCGATAGGTAGAATTCTTGGAGAATTCCCTGGGGTAGTTCTTCATACGTTCTGGGATAACATGGTGATTGGCAATGATGGTCGTTTAGTTGGTCAAAGCTTCGACGCTGGAGATTACGCATGTGGAGGTGGAGTACGGGTGCACTTCTCAGATGATATTTCCTTGAGACCATTATTGCAGGAAGGACACCCTACGATAGCCATCTACAAGGTCGGTGCGATCATTGTGAGGGATGGCCACATTCTTGTCGTCAGAAAGGATGTTCCAGACCGACATGAATACATTCTCCCTGGTGGAAAGGCTAAGACATCGGAGGAGCCGTTCGAAACACTACGGCGTGAGCTACAGGAAGAATTAGACGTTGAGCTAGTTAACGCACGATGGTTTGGACGCTTTCAAGAAGATGCGACATTTGAAAATGTTCCACTTCTCATGGACGTGTATATTTTGAATATCAAGGGTGATCCGAGTCCACACGCCGAAATTCAGGGGTGTTCGTGGATTGACTGTGATTATCACAAGCGTGGAATCCTATTAGGGAAGACCTTGGAGCGGCAAATCATACCGGAACTCGCGAAGAGGGGTATCATATCGTAATAAGTAGTAGAGGATAGCAGTTGTGTTGCATTGTGTTGTGCGAGAAATACATAGGTGAGGTGCCTCGTACGGCATGTACGGCTCACTTCATTCGCTCAAATTTCAGCTACCTCGAAAATTTGTACACGCTGGGGATGACCTGCCCCCCGCAAAGGAGTCCAGTTATAATATCATAAAAGGGAGGGGCTAAATAGTCAGAAATATGTATTTAGGCAAACTCAGCTATGTATTCAGGGAGAGTTCGACTCTGCCCTGTCTCCCCGTCCAATAAGTCGGTATTTTCCGAAACCACACATTTCGTCAAATTGTGCAATTAATATTCCTGAGATAGCACATAGAAAGTGGAAGAGCATTAAAAATTTTGGCAAGCAGTATTATGAAAACCGGAGGAGTGAAGTTATATATGGCTGGCTTTACTGAGGTCAGCTTCTCACAGCCGGTTGACTGCTCGCTGGATTAGAAATCAGCTCTTTCTGAGAAGGTTTTCCACCCGTCTCAGCAACTCGTCTGGGCTTATGGGTTTGTCAGCGTAATCCTCGGCCTCAAGGCCAAAACCAGCGCTGGTGGGAATGTTGGTCTCTTTCCCTTTCTCGGAGAAACTGGTCATGATTAATATCGGTATGCCGGAAAGTTCCGGGTCCTTTTTAAGCTGTTCACAGGTGCTGAAACCATCCTGCATGGGCATGATGATATCAAGAATAATGAGGTCAGGCTTTATTTCTTTGGCTTTTCGGTAACCTTCTTCTCCATCAGAGGCGGAACTTACCTGATACTTCCTGCTCTCCAGCACTGCCCGGGTTGCTTTTACATATACCGAGTCATCATCGACTATTAAAATTTTGGCTTCCTTGTTCAATCTGTTTCCTCCTCATGTTGTTTTTTGCTTGCGGTTGCTCTGCAATATTTTCTCTACCCTCTGTAAAAGCACGGGCGGGGAAACCGGCTTTTCCAGATAATCATCTATGGGAAGGGGGCAGCTGGTTTCCAGCTCGTAGCGCTGCCGGCTGTTGCCTTCCTTTACCGCGCTCAGTATGATGACTGATATTTTTTTGCCCTGGATATTTTTACGCTTGCTGAGTTTTTTCAGGACTTCAAACCCGTCCATCACCGGCATCAGCATATCCAGTACAAGTATATCCGGTATTATTCCCGCCAGTTTATCCAGCGCTTCCTGCCCATTCCGGGCGGATAGTACTGTATAGCCGCGTGATTCCAGCAACAGGGAAGTCACCTTAAGCATCTGAGGGTCATCATCAACCACCATGATGACGGCTTTTTCCTTCGCTCCCGGCTCTCCCTCATCGACCTTCTCCCGGGCCACCTTTTGCAGTGAGAAACTGACCTTGGTTCCCAGGCCGGTTTTTTGGTCCGGGCTTTCTGCCCAGATGCGTCCGCCATGGGCTTCGATAATTTTCTTGCTCACTGACAGCCCGATACCGGCACCGCTGGCCTCTTCTGCCATCATCCCCCGGTAGAAGTCGTCGAATATTCGGGGAAGCTCATCGGGCGGAATACCGATTCCCGTATCCGTTACCGATATCGTGATGGTATCTTCCTTCTCCTGCGCGGCAACGCTCACCGTTCCATGGATGGGGGTGAATTTGACGGAATTGCTTAGCAGATTGGTCAGCACCTGGCGCAGACGGGTGGGGTGACCAAAGATGGTGGGGAGGTCATGAGCAGTATGATTTTCCAGCGCTACCTTTTTCTGCAGGGCCATTCCCTGGACATCGCCCAGTGAGCTTTCAATGACTTCGGACAGGAGTATATTTTTGAAATCAATCTCGCTGATTTCAATGTGGGAGATATCCAGGATATTATCGATCATATTAAGCAAGTCGTTGATACGCTGCTTGCTTCCTACAAGGAGTTCTTCCTGCTGGCTATTGATTTTTCCCACAAAGCCGCCTAGCACCACATCCAGCGAGCTTATCACCGTCGCCAGAGGGGCCCGCAGGTCATGGGAAGTGACTGATAAAACGTGTGCCAGCGTCTTGGTGGCATGAGAGAGCCGGTCGGACACGAGGTTTACCAGTTCGTGCATAACGTAGCGACACATCGCTACATCCTGGTCACACAGCGACTGGAATTTGCCCCCATCTAGGGCAATAAGCCTGGTATCCTCGGTAGCAATGGCTGACATGGTATAGGCGGTCTTTTCCGGGAATAAGGCCGGCCAACCGAACACCTGACCTGGCGTGATGACGTCAATGGTGGCCTGCTTTCTGGTCCGCGTTCCCAGGCGTATCTCCATCTCCAGGGATACTTTACCTTTTTCTACAATGTAGAGATAATTAGCGCCATCGCCAGCGCGGTAAACGCGGTCGCCGATGCTGAACGGCAATTCCTGGACTAGTACGGCGAGATTGTCTATCTGCTGGTCGGATAGCTTCCAAAAAAGCTGAGATTGCTTGAGAATGCCTCTGATTTTTTCCCCAGTTTGTCTATCCTTCATTCGCTTTTATTAGCCTCATTAGATATATTAATCTTAACTCGCTAGGCCGTCAAGGCAGAGGAAACTGAACCACCACGATGACCTGTGCTATACTATTAAGCGGTTTTGAGCGATTCGTAGCTATTTATTGCGGTAAAGGAGAAGTACTCAGGATGCCGACAAGTTCCGAAGTGGAAAAAATTCTGGTTGTCAGTAGCCAAAATGAGCTGGCAGAATTGGCGCAGCAGGCTATGGGAACATCCTTTGAGGTGATCTGGGCGCAGGACCAGCAGGAAGGGCTGGAGAAGGCGCGAAAGGAATTCCCGGAAGTAATCATTCTGGGCCATCTGGAACCTCAAGGTACCACTTTTAACCTGCACCGCCGGCTGCGGGAGGGCTGGATAACCAGAAACATTCCGCTTCTGGTGGTGGATATTGACACTGCCGACAGGTCCAGAAGGGCGCTGACCATGGAAGAGGGCCTGCAGATGGAGGCGGACCAATACATTTCCCTCGTCGGTGAGGACGGGCAGGCGCTTTCCCGGCTGGCGGAGCCGATTATCAGATTGAGGGAACGGGTGGGGAAACACCTGAAAGAGCGGCTAAACACGTTTAAAGAGGCCGTACTGGACCCGGACATTTTCTGTGTTACCTGGGAACAGGTAGCTGGCAGGGGCGCTTTCGAAATGCAGCAGGAAGAAATCATAGAGAATGCGATGAAGGCAGCCCGGAGGAAAAAGGTGCATGCGGTGAGCGTCACCGATAATCCGGGCGGCAATCCCGCCATCTCAACGGAGATGCTGTGTACCGAGATAAAAAAGCTTGGCATTGAGCCGCTGGTGCACCTTGCCTTCCGGGACAAAAACCGAAACGAATGCGAGAGCCTTCTCTTTGGGCTGGCGGCACTCGGGGTGAGGAATATCCTGATGCTGACCGGGGACTATCCCTCCCGTGCCGGATTCAAGGGGCAGCCCAAGCCGGTGTTTGACCTGGACTCGGTGCAGGGGCTGCAGCTTGTCGACCTGATGAACCGCGGCATTGATTACGAGATGGCCGGCCGCCGGGTAACACTGGCTCCTACTGACTTCTTTGCCGGGGCCTGTATCTCTCCTTTCAAACAGCATGAGTCAGAACTGATGGGCCAGTACTACAAGCTGCGGAAGAAAATAGAGGCAGGGGCACAGTTCATTATCACCCAGCTCGGCTATGATATGAGAAAATTCCACGAGATTCTTATGTGGCTGAAGTCCAGTGGAAATAACGTCCCGGTGCTGGCCAACATTTACGTGCTGCCTTATGGGGCGGGCAAAGTCATGCACGCGAACCAGATTCCGGGAGCGGTGGTCACCGATAAGCTCCTCCAGGATATTGACGCGGAGCGGAAGGCGGAGGACAAAGGAAGAGAGGCCAGATATTTGCGCGCGGCCAAAATGTATGCCGTGGCCAAAGGTATGGGTTTCGCCGGGGCGCACATAGGCGGGCACGGTTTAGCCTACGAGACGCTTGAATACATCATCGAAAAAGGGGAGGAACTGGGCGGTCAATGGCGGGAGTTCATCCCCGAGTTTGACTATCCCCAGAAGAGCGGATTTTATCTTTTCAAGAAGGATGAAAAGACCGGATTGAATACCAGGGAAGAAGCACCGCGCCAGGAAAAGCCTTCCCGGCCCGGCATTGTGCTACTCTCCCGAATCGCCCACTCTCTGATATTTGAGCCCAAGAGCCCGCTGTTCAAGTGTCTTAAGCCGATGGCCAGGCTGATTGATCGTTCGCCGCGGTTGAAACCGGCTTTCACCTATCTTGAGCACCTAGGCAAAGTCATTCTGTTCAACTGTATGAATTGTGGCGACTGCGCCCTATTTGACGTCGGCTATCTGTGTCCGGTATCTCAGTGCCCTAAAAACCAGAGGAACGGCCCCTGTGGCGGCAGCTACAACGGATGGTGTGAGGTTTATCCAAACGAGCGTCTGTGCATCTGGGTCAAGGCATACCGGAGGTTGAAAGCAATGGGAAAGGAAGAGGAGATTGGGGGAAATATGGTGCCTCCCTGCAACTGGGAGCTGTGGGAAACTTCTTCCTGGCTTAACTTCTATATGGGAAGGGACCACCTGGCGGCCAAGACAGGCATTGCCAGGGAATCATGTCCGGAGAAGGGGCAGGATAAAT
>JADHXF010000022.1 GCA_016783105.1 Dehalococcoidales bacterium
CTTGGCAGCCAGAGGATTATCTGGGGGAAGGTAATTAACAGAGCGAGACCAATCAGGATGATGAAAATATAAGGAATTACGCCTCGGATGATATGCCCCGTGGTCAACCCCAGCGACGGGTCAGCGGCGCCCCGGAGATAGAAGATGGCGTAAGCAAAGGGTGGGGTCAGGAACGAGGTCTGGAGGTTGACGCATATCATCATGGCGAACCAGAGTTTGTCAAAGCCGAGCGCTTCACCGACGGGGGTTATGATGGGAACGACAATGAATAATATTCCCAGCCAGTCAATGAAATAACCCAGCAGAAAGACGATGAACATGATGATGGCGAAGATGCCCCACTTCCCACCGGGAGCACCAAGAATCAGTTCTTTTACGATGTCCCCGCCACCGGCGCGCATAAATACCCCGACGAAGGCATAAGCGGTGGCGCCGATGAGAAGCACCATGCCGGTTACTTTCACCGTCTCCGTAGCCGTATCTTTCAGGATCTTGAAACTGAACTGGCGGTAAACAATAGCCAGAATTGTGGCCACGAGGGCGCCGACAGCCGCCGCTTCGGTGGGGGCAGCTATCCCGAGGAAAATGCTGCCCAGAACCCCCATAATGAGCACTCCGGGTGGTATGAGTGAGATTATGAGGTCCCATAGTTTCTTTCTCCAGGGCACGGCTCTTTCTGCCTCGGGTACGGGCGGTGCAATATGTGGCTTAACAAAGCAGTGTATGGCAATGTAGGTGCAGTACATGGCGGAGAGCATAAAACCGGGTAAGAAGGCGCCAAAGAACAGTTTACCCACCGAAAGTGACGCCATTGGGCCGTAGACCACCAGCATAATGCTGGGCGGAATCAGGATGCCCAGGGTGCCTCCGGCGCAGACAGCGCCAGCGGCCAGAGAACGGCTGTAGCCTCGCTTGACCATTTCGGGTAGGGCGATGATGGCCAGCGCGGTGACCGAGGCGCCGATGATGCCAACGCAGGCGGCCAGGATGGTGCCGATTAATATGGTGATAACCGCCAGACCGCCGCGGAAGCCGCTGAGCCATAAATACATGGCAGAAAACATCCGTTCCGTTATTCCCGAGTAACCAAGCATGATGCCCATGAAGATAAAGCCCGGCACTGCCAGCAGGATATAGTTATTGATTAATTCAAAAAGACGCTGGTAGATGAGCTGTAGTGAGATGTCTATTCCGAATAGCAGAATACCCATGCCGATGCCGATGCCGCCGACCACGATGGCCAGGGGGTAACCAAACAGAACCCCGACCAGGATACCACCGAGCATGATAAAGGTAACCAGTTGCGGATCAACATTAATCATAGGTCTTATTCCTCACTAGCCGGTATATATCTCGGTAGAACTGGGCAAGACCCTGCAAGGTAAATAAAAGTAACCCGATGAGCACGGCAGTCCGTACTGGGCCGGTTATCGGGTACCAGAAGGTCATGAGCGACCTCTCATGGGTTGACCAGGCGTACCAGGTCCACCACCAGCCGGCATAGGTAAGTAAACCGATAAGTGGCAATAGAAACAATAACGCACAGACGACGTCCACAATTGCCTGCGCTCTTGTGGACATGCGTGCATAGAAAACGTCTACCCTGATATGCCGTTTATGGAGATGGACATACCCCCAGGAGAGTGAGTAGAGAGCCGCCCCGGTGAAGCTGGCGATTACCGGGCCCTGAATCGTGGGCTTATTCAACACATACCTCATGAAAACCTCAGCACAGATGACCAGCATGAGGAAGATGGCAAGCCATCTGACTGACCGGCCCGCCCATTCATTGGTGGTGTCTATCGCCTTTATTATTTTTCTCATTTTCGATTACATTCGGCTTTCTTCGTTTTATTACGCCCCGCTCCGGGAATAAACCCGGAGCGGGGTAAACTGGGACTCAACAGCTCGTGATTGCCCAGGCTTTATTAAGGTTTGGCCCAATCGACGAGTCCATATAGTTCGTCCCACGTCTCGGTAAAAGCGCGCTGGGACTCCAGTACTGACTTTGCTTCGGGATACTTGGCAGCCTGTTCATCCATGTAAGCGTCTGCTTCTATTTTGAAGGCCGCTTCTATTTCAGAGGGAAGCTTCTGCACGATGTTGCCATAGTCCCTGAAGTTCTGCAGTGCCTCAGAGTCACCACCCGTGAGTTTGCCATAGTATCTGATGGCTTCTGAGCGGCCGAGGTCCTCAACGATTATCTTGAGGTCATCGGGCAGCGCCTCGAACTTGCTCCGCTTAACCAGCAACTGGTAGACCTCGGTGGGCGCCCGGATGGGCGAAAGATAGATGTATTTGCCCACTTCATTCAGGCCCATCTGCCAGTCAAACCGCGGGGAACTGCACTCAAAGGCATCAATGACGCCGCGCTGCATGGACTCAAAGATTTCACCCAAAGGCATGAAGACCGAGCCGACGCCCATCCGTGCCAGTACGGCACCGCCGTCGCCGGAGCATCGCATTTTCAGACCATTCAAGTCACCGGGAACTTTCAGTTCCTTGTCAAAGTGACCGAATATCTCGGGCGGGCCGTGGAAGCCGGCACCCTTGATGTCATACATGTCGTAGCCCAGGTCTACGTACCATTGGTTAATCAGGTCGGAACCTACCTGCTCAAGCCAGATGAGGTGCTCCAGAGGTGGTACACCGCCTACCCTCTGTGAAATCAGGGTGCCAAAGTGGACCTCAGCATTCATGTATGAGCCACCACCGCCGCAGAAGTCCAGGACGCCGGTATGCACTGCCTTCCACTCCTCGGCCGCCGGACAAATAGCGCCGGCTGGACTTGCTTTCCATACCAAGCGGCCCTGGCTGGCTTCAGTGATTCGGGCAGACAATGTCTCCAGGCCTTCAGTAACCGGCATTCCGGCGGGCAGGGCTGACTGTCCGACCCAGGTGATTACCTTAGCTGGTTGTGCTGGAGCTGGAGCTGGTGCTGGAGCTGGTGCTGGAGCCGGAGCTGGAGCTGGTGCTGGTGCCGGAGCTGGAGCTGGAGCCGGTGCTGGTGCTGGTGCTGGTGCCGCACAACCGGCCGCAATAACGCTGACGAGCAGCGCCAGCATCATAACAATCGCAATGATTCTTTCTTTCTTCATTTACTCCTCCTCAGAGTATTTTTACCGAACAATTCTGCACTAATTTTATTGGTTTTACTGAAATTAATCACCCCCCTTTATTTGTTTTCAGGCATTCACCCGTGAATTACGATTTTATCAAAGCAAACAGTCCAACAAGTTGAAATCAATTGCAGGGTTGAAAAGAATGTTTGCTGCTACCGAATTTACTGAGCGGGGAATAAAATTTGCCTGGTTATGTGAGGCATTTCATGTGTGAGAAAGGACTCGCGGCAAGACGCTTCGAACTCTCCCCTGGCGAAACGTGCCCATTTATTTGTGAGATGGATATCACGCGACCACCAGTTTTTAAGTTCGCGTAATATCAGGCGACTGCTCGGGCAATATTTATTAATCCCCTTGAGTGTCAGCTCCTTTCGCCCAAAGGCTTCAACTTATTTTATGACGGTACAAAGACGAAAGTTTTATATTGCCTGATATTCAGTTGTGAATTCTTGACACTATTATAGCACGCTTGTCAAGCATATATAAGGGTAAAATGAGACATTTATTCTGAACTCGTCGATTTACTCAACGGAAGATTCACGGCTGTACAGGCGTTCTTTCCAGCGCACACCGGCCCCGACCGCACGTCGAAAAACAGCGCAGAAGGCGGCCAGAAAAAGGAATGAAAGCCCGAAAGGATGCAGGAAAACCGAGACAAATGGCTCTTTGAAGCGGCTGTCCACCAGCCAGCGCATAAACAGAATTATGCCCACCTGAGAGATAACGATGGCACGAAGGCCCGTAGGGTCCATAACCACAAAGAGCTCCCGCCAGAGATGATAGAACGGCGCCATGTAGAAAAAGTAGGCGGCTGACATCATGAGTGTCAGGGCAATGGGGGAGAGTGAAGCTACCGAGTAGACCCACTTGATGAAGCCCTCCAGCATGGCACCAACGTTGTGGTACATATTGCAGGAGACCGCGGGCGACAGGTCAACTGCCACCTGGCGGCCACCGCGACGGCTTACCTCGGCGCCAAGCCAGACGTCTTCAAGGATACGGGATTTAACCGCTTCGTGCCCGCCGATGCGCCAGTATTCTTCTCTGGGAAAGAGCAGGAACTGGCCGATGGCCAGTGAGGGTTTTGGCTCTCTGGAGCGCTGCAGCCACCAGAGTGGAAACCAGGTGAGAATGATGAAGTACAGCACCGGAATGGCCATTTTCTGCGGCAGGGAGTTTGCCAGCTGACGTGGAAAGCCGGAAAGCAGTGATGAATTCAGACGGAGTGCCTGGGCCAGCGCGCTGCGCAGCATATGGGGAGCATGGGTCGTATCGGCGTCAACAAACAGAAGCCAGGAGCCACGGGCCTGCTTGGCCAGCTGATAGCAGGCGAAAGACTTGCCCGTCCAGCCCTTGGGCAGCGGCTCACCCTGAAGCAGACGTACGCGACTGTCCCCCATGGCGGTGTTTTCCACTATCGCCCCCGTATTGTCTGACGAGCTGTCGTCCAGCACCACGATTTCGTAGCTGGGGTAGTCCTGCTTTTGCAGGGACTCAAGACAGGCGGCAATATTGGTCTCCTCATCCCGGGCAGGGACGAGGACAGAAATGAAAGGAGCCGGCTCGGGGATTTTCTCGTCGCGGCGCAGGGGCTTGAGGTTCCTGAGATTAAGCATCAGGTTGACCAGGAAGATAAAAAGCCCGGCGACGATTATTCCCTGGTACAGCATGTCATTAGCTTCCTATTTTGTCTGTCAACTTCTCGACTGGTACCACCGAAGGGGTTTCAGTCTGAACCTGGGGATAGTTTTCAGGCTTTCATATTGTTTGATGGTGAAAAGTATCAGAACTCCAAGCGTGAACATTAATTCCCATGAGCTACCCTGCGTAATTATCAGGTATGCCAGTGCCCCAACCGGCGCTGCCATGGTGGTCCAGGCATCCTGTTCAATAAGCAGAAAGGCGGTGACAATGAAAGCGATGAAGATAACCAGCAGATGGGGCTGAGGAAGCGCCAGAAGAGCCCCGCCGGTAACCGCGACTGCTTTGCCTCCTTTGAAACGGAGAAACGGAGAGCAGGCATGGCCGAGTATGGCACTCAAGCCGATGGCAGCAACCAGCAGTTCGGGAAGCCCGAAGCGGAAGTGGGCGATGAAGACAAAAGGGAATCCTTTTCCAATATCCAGAACAACGGCAATCAGGCCGGCCTTTACGTCTCCGGCCCGGAAGACGTTGATCGCCCCGGGATTGCCATCACCATATTCCCGGACATCTTTATTTAGCAGCCATCGCCCCACCCAGAGAGAAAAGGGGCAAGAGCCCAGTAAGTAAGCCGCCGCTGCCAGCAGTATTGTTAAAGAAATGTCCGTCACGATGTTTCAGGTAGTATACGGCAATAAAATTGACAAGTAAAGACCCGATTCGGGTTACTTTCGTTGACGTATTCGGGAACAGGTGCTATTCTTGGGCTGAAAATCGAGGAATGGTTTCGTGGTATGAAAAATGAAAGCATTGTTCTAATTGGCATGGCCGGTGTCGGCAAGTCCACAATCGGGACAGCGCTGGCACAGGCCCTCGCGTTTGGTTTCCTGGACGTGGACAACTACATTTTTCAGAAAGACGGGAAACGGATACAGGAAATAATCGATAGCGAAGGTGAAGAGGCGCTGCTGCAGATAGAAAAACGCCGAATGTACGAAATAAATCTGCCCGGGATGGTGGTGGCGCCGGGCGGCAGCGTTATCTACCACTCTGACCTCATGAGCTACCTTAAAGAGAACGCGGTGCTCATCTATCTTGACGACTCTTTTGCCAATATAGAGGCCAAGCTGGTGGGTGGTCTGGACCGGGGAATCGTGGGACTGAGATATAAGACGTTACGGCAGATTTACGAGGAGAGAAGGTCTCTCTACTTCAAATATGCCGATATTACTATCGATTGCCGGGGAAAAGAGCCGGACGAAATAGTCGCCGAGATACTGGAGCGCTATCAACAGTTAAGCGGGGGAGACTAGCCCTATTTCCGGAGTGACTGTACCGCCGCGGTAATTCCGGCACCGGTCTCTGTCTTATAGCCTTCCTCAGCCAGCAATCTCTCCAGCGCGGAGAGGAAGAGCAGTATATTCTGCTCGGTGGAGGAATACCCCATAAGCCCGATACGCCATACTTTTCCTTTCAGCGCCCCCAATCCACCCCCTATCTCGATGTCGTAGTCGCTGAGGAGCCGCTGCCGTATCCGGGCATCGTCAACGCCCTCGGGAATGCACACCGTGGTCAGGGTGCTGAGGCGGTGTCCGGCTTGAGCATGTAAGACAAGCCCCATCGCCTCGAGGCCGGCCTGAAGCGCCGCCCCGTGCTTTAAATGGCGCTGGATGCGTGTCTCCAGGCCCTCCTCAGCAATGAGTGCCAGCGCCTCGTGCAGGGCGTAGAACATGCAGGCGGGCGCGGTGTGATGGTAGGCTCGCTGCCCTTTGCCTCTTATCCAGTACGTGGAGAGCAATGAGAGGTCAAAATAGTAGCTCGGTACAGCATGAGAGCGGTTCGAGAGAGTGTCCATGGCTTTCTGGTTAACGGTAATAGGGGACAGTCCGGGCGGGCAGCTGATACACTTCTGCGAGCCGCTATAGCAGATGTCAATGCCCCAGTCGTCAACGGCCAGTTCGTGCCCTCCCAGCGAGGTAACAGCGTCCACCAGCAACAGGGCGTCGTATTGCCTGGCCAGTTTTGAAGCCTCACCGAGCGGTTGCAGGACTCCCGTGGACGTTTCGGCGTGAACCAGTGCCAGCAGCTTGACCTTTTTCCGGGATTTGAGGGCGGCTTCGATTGCCTCGGGCTCAATGATGCGCCCCCATTCGGCGTCCAGTCGGATAACTTCCACACCGAGGCGCGAGGCAATGTTTATCATCCGCTCGGCAAAGAACCCGTTATTCGCGATGACGGCAACGTCACCTGGTTCCAGAAAATTGCAGAGGCCGGCTTCCATACCCGCCGAACCGGTAGCCGAGACGGGAAAGGTAAGCTCGTTTTTAGTACGGAAGATGTAGCGCAGGAGTTTCATAATGTCTTCCATAACGGTGTAAAAATATGGGTCCATATGCCCGAGCACGGGTGCCGTCATGGCCTGCTGGACGCGGGGGTGAACATTGCTGGGTCCGGGGCCAAGAAGGATGCGCTGCGGTGGCTTTATCTCCTGATATGGAAAGCTGGGCATTGGTAAATCACCTCATCAATTTTTTTAATACTGGACTTACTATTTTAACAGGCTGGCGAGCATTTTATCAATTAAGGGTCTGGCTTTTGCCGCGGGCAGGCAGTAGTGCATGGTGGTGAAACTCTGACGGAAGCGGGCTACCTCGTTGGCAACGTCCTTTTCTTCAAGAATGACCGCTGCCATGTAGTCTGCCAGTTCGGCGAAGTCGGCTTCCTTCATACCGAAGCGGGTCATCTCCTGGACGCCGGTTCTCAGGCCGCTGCTGGCGGTAAAGCCTTCATCATCGGGCAGCGCCTGGAAGTTGACGATGATGTTATTTTTCTCCAGCCGTTCCGCCATTTCCACGCCGCGGGCATAACCGACGCGCAGGAGGACCTGATGTGTCTCTGTATAGTCGATTGCCGGGTCTCCCTCCACCTGAAGCCCCCGTTCCTTCAGCGCCCGGGCGAAAGCTCTGGCGTTGGCCAGCACCTGGCGCTGGTAATCGCGCCCGTAGGCGTTCATTTCATAGGTGGCCATGAGCAACCCGAGCAAAGTGCCGAGGTGATGGTTGCTGACGCTGCCCGGGAAAGCCCGACGCGTAATGCTCGCCCAGAGCTCGGCGTAGTCCGAATCCCGGCTCATATTGCTGGCGATGATGCCGCGCTGTGTGCCGAAAAAAGTCTTGTGCGTGGAGGCGGTGACGATGTCGGCCCCCTCGTTGAGAGGTTCCTGAAAGTATGGGCCAAACAGGCCGAGGACATGGGCCGCATCATACAGGATAACCGGCTTCGGCTTCATATCAGCGATTATCTTAGCGACCTCTTTTACCGGCTCGCGGTGGAGAGTCATGCTCCTGCCCAGGATAAGCAGTTCCGGCTGGTATCTGGCGATTAATTCGGCGGTTCTGGATACATCTATCTGATACGGGTTTTCGGGAAGAACGGGGAAATTGACCACCGCCCAGCGGTCGGTAGTCGGGTCTATGGCCACGAAGTCCCGAAGTCCGCCCATGGCCTGGGCGCTCAAATGGCCACCCCGCCCGATGTGATGATTCATGACGTACCTGATTCTCCTCGGCCCGGTGTGTCTGTCCACCCGGTTCAGGTAGTCCATAATGCCGCTGTAAGTGGTGACATTGGCCATCTGCCCGCTGATAAGCCGGGCCTCCACTTCAGAACAGCCAAGGAATTTTTTCAATTGCTCCTGTACTTCCGTCTCCACGCCGGCAATGAACCGGGTGCCCTGATAGTAAAACGCATCCATATCGCCCAGCGCTTCCACTCTCCGGTGTTCGGCGTACCTGTGTGATGGGTCGGCGATGGTCAGCAGTTTCACCAGTGGTGATGCCGTCTGCTCTGACGGTATCAGGTTGATAGCCTGCTGTTGTCGCCACATTGTATTATCATGGGCTTTTTGTATCAGGTTCACTGCCAGTTCTTCCATTGCTTTTTCACCCTTCGCTGGAGCATTATTTTTCGTATTGCCGGGAAGCAGGGGACGGGCATAGGGAGGTGCCTCACCGCCGATATGCCTGCGGACGATGGTAGCGTTTACCGCTTTGTCCCGGACCATAACCTCGACTTTATGTTCCTCTGATATAGCCGCATCGAGGTACGCCAGGCAGAGCATCCGCCGCGCGGATTCATCGCCGGGCCGGGACGCCGTACCGGAGACTGCGAAATTCCAGCAGGGTATCACCGTGCCGCTGGTGACGTTCCCCACCGGTCTGCCATCGACCAGCACCTGGCTGCCGGCCCGGGCCACGCCGTCGCCCAGCAGGGACATCAGGAAGACTGACCTGGGAACGAGCAGCTCATCTCTGGGGGTATCCAGCCTGCCTTCGCGCCTGAGTTTTACTTCCTGAAACTGGCTGAACAGTGCCTCGCGCCCGATGAATTCCCCTTTGACCGGACTGAAACTCACGGCAAAACGGGCTGCGGACAGGGCAAATATGGGTATCTCTTTGCCCTCGGCGTCGGTGCCGAGTTCGTGGCCGTAGAGGGGAAAACCGGCCTCCAGCCTTAACGTGTCTCTGGCGCCAAGCCCTACCGGTACGATGCCGTGTTTGCTGCCGGCCTCCAGCAATTTCCGCCACAGGGATACAGCGCTATCGGCCGGTGGAAATAATTCAAAACCGAGCGGCTCGCCGGTGTATCCGGTCCGGGCGATGGTGGTGCTGGCCCCCATGATTTCGGTGGTGGTCAGGCGGTTCCAGAGCGGCTCGGGAATTCTGGTTTTATCCCCGATGACCGTTTCCAGCACCGCCTTTGTTTTCGGGCCCTGCAGTGCGAACATAGCGACGCTGCTGGTAATGTCCTCCATAGTTAATCGGGGGAATCCGGGTACGTACTTCTGGAGCCATTTCCAGTCTGCCTCTGTATTGGCGGCGTTCACCACCAGCCAATAATCACTCTCGCTGACACGGTAAAGGTAGCCATCATCTATAGCCCCTCCCGTTTCATTGGGCAGCATGGTGTACTGAGCGTTTCCCGGCAGTAAAGCCGCCGCGTTGCTCGTCAGGACGTACTGCAGAAAGGGCAATGCATCACGACCACTGACGCGGAAACGGCCCATATGTGAGATGTCAAAAAGTCCGCCGTGTTTTCTGACTGCCAGATGTTCGGCGAGGATGCCCTGCGGATAGTGGAGAGGCATTTCCCAGCCCCCGAACGCCACCATTCTCGCCCTCAGTTTGAGGTGCTCGTCATAAATCGGGGTACGTTTTGCGCTATGCATATAAACCCAGTGCTTTCACCTTGATTTTATATTTATCAATACTTTGAGACGTTTATTTCATACATTTTACCGGTGACGGTAAATACGATTCGCTCGCAGATATTGGTCACCCGGTCGGCACAGCGCTCCAGGTTGTGGGCTACCCAGAGAAGGCGTGTTGCCCGGGTAATCGTTTTCGGGTCTTCCACCATGAAGCTGACCAGCTCCCGATAGACCTGGTCATACAGCTGATCAACTTCATCATCTTCAGCGGCAATTTTCTGGGCGGTGCCTTCGTCGCAGTTCATGAAAGCGTCCAGGCTGCGGTGCAGCATGTCTATCGTCTTCTCCGCCATGCGGGGTATGTCAATCAATGGCTTCAAAGGGGGCTCATCACCGATCATGGCCACGATTTTGGCAATCCCCTCCGCGTGGTCACCGATACGTTCCAGCTCCGTGATAATGTTCAGCACACTGATCAGATAGCGCAAATCTCCCGCCATGGGTTGCTGCGTGGCGATGAGCTGGATGCAGGTCTCCTCGATTTCAAATCGCTTTTCGTTTATCTTCTGGTCATCGGCAATCACCTGTTTGGCCAGCTTCAGATTGCGTTTTTTCAGTGCGTCAACGGAAAGACTGATGGCCTTTTCCACCATGCTGCCCATGGCCAGCAGTTCGTCCTGAATATCACGCAGCCTTTTATGGAAAGTGGTTCGAATCTCCATTATCGAAACCTCCTTATTTCCCCCTAACCGAAGCGTCCGGTAATGTAGTCCTCGGTCCTCTTGTCTTTCGGGTTGGTGAAGAGCCGGGATGTGGGGCCGTATTCCACCAGTATGCCGGCCCGATCCTTTTCCATCATGAGAAAGGCGGCCATATCCGATACCCGCGCCGCCTGCTGCATATTATGGGTCACTATAACAATAGTGTAATCGCTGGATAGACTCCGCATCAGGTCTTCGATTCTGAGAGTAGCCATGGGGTCAAGGGCGCTGCATGGCTCATCCATGAGGATGACCTCGGGCTCAACGGCCAGAACGCGGGCGATGCAGAGGCGTTGCTGCTGGCCTCCGGAGAGAGCAAACGCCGACTGTCCCAGTTTATCCTTCACCTCGTCCCACAGTGCGGCCTGACGGAGGCTGCGCTCCACAATGCTTTCAAGTTCTCCGCGATTGGTCCTGCCGTGTCGCCTGGGGCCGAAGGCAACGTTCTCAAAGACGGACATGGGGAACGGGTTGGGCTTCTGAAATACCATGCCCACCCGTTTTCTGAGCTCCACCACGTCGATGTCCCGGTCGTAAATATTGATATCGTCAATGGCCACAGCGCCGTCCACACGTGCCCCGATAATAAGGTCGTTCATGCGGTTGAAAAGGCGCAGGAACGACGACTTGCCGCAGCCGGACGGGCCGATGATGGCGGTAATTGATTGCTTTGAAATGTCCAGGGAGATGGTTCTCAGCGCCTGAAAAGTGCCGTAAAACAGGCTCACATTCTTCGTTTTCAGCTTGGTATCATGGCTGTGAACCGTTCGGTTGTTCAACAATGTGTGATTTACACTCACGAACCAAACCTCCGCTGTCGGACTCGTACTCTGATGAAAACCGCCAGGGAATTAAAAGACAATACCACAACCAGCAGGACCAGCGCAATACCCCATATGGTGGTTTTCGACATGCCCGGAACATGGGCGGCTGCGGTGTAGAGATGGTAGGGCAGCGCCATGAACTGGTCGAAGGGAGAGCCGGGCAACCCGGAGACAATAAATGCGGCCCCTACCACCAGTATCGGTGCCGTCTCCCCGGCGGCGCGGCTCATGGCCAGAATGGCGCCGGTGATTATGCCGGGCAGAGCCTGAGGCAGGACAACGTGCCGTATCGTCTGCCATCTGGTGGCACCAACGGCGAGGCTTCCTTCCCGGTATTCCCTGGGCACGGCAATAATCGCTTCCCTTGACGTGGTGATGGTCATGGCCAGTGCCTGACAGGCCAGCGTCAGGCTGGCGGCAAGCAGTGACATGCCGAATTTCATGGCCATCACAAATAATCCAAGCCCAAAAAGCCCATAGACAATACTTGGCACACCGGCCAGGTTGAGAATAGCCATGTTGATGAGGCGGGTCAGCCAGTTATCGCGGGCATATTCCGTTAAGTAAACACTGGCGAGGACACCCACCGGGAGGGCGAACAGCAGTGTCCCGAGCATGAGGTAAAAGGTGCCCACGATGGCCGGGAAGATACCTCCCGCTTTGCCCGCCTGTGAAGGTGGCTGCGTGAGGAATTCCCAGCTTATGGCGCCGGCGCCGTTGACGACGATGTACACGATGATGAAAAGCACCGGGATGGCCACAATGGCCGTGGCCAGTACAAGCAGACTGAAGGCAGTACGCTGTGTCAGTTCCCTTTTAGCGATGGCTTTAACCGCCAATTTAGATTACCTCGCAAACTTCCGTTTCTGACGCTCCAGCACCCGGTCGGCGATCAGGTTCACCGACAGCGTCATAAGAAAAAGAATCAGACCGATGGCGAATAACGCTTGATACTGCGGTCCACCGCGAACCGCATTGCCAATGCCGGAAGCGATTGCCGCCGTCATGGGCATCATGGGCTCCGTAGGTGAATATGGTACGGCCAGAGCCCCACCGGCGATCATCAGAACGGTCATGGTCTCGCCGATGGCGCGACCCACCCCGAGCATGGTAGCGGCGGCAATGCCGGAGAGTGCACCCGGGATACAGACATGCCGTATCGTTTCCCACTTGGTGGCACCGAGGGCGTAAGACGCCTCTCTGAACTCTTTCGGTACGGCCCGCAGCGCGTCCTCGGAGACGCTGACAATGATGGGCAGGCTCATCATCGACAGCATGATAGCCGCGGTAAGACCGCACAATCCGGTATTCAGGTTGAAAATGCTCTGTACCAGAGGCGATAAAAGCAGCAGGCCGATGAGCCCCATGACCACAGAGGGGATTCCCGCCAGCAGCTCGATGATGGGTTTAACCGTCTCCCTGACGCTGGAAGGGGCGACTTCGGCGAGGTAAGCGGCGCAGAGGACCCCGATGGGTACCGCAACCGCCGTTGCTATCAGGGTAACCCAGAGCGTAGCCGCGAAAAAGGTAAACATGCCGAAAGTCGGTGGCTCCGAGACCGGGTACCACTTGGTACCGAATAGAAATTCTAAAGGAGAGGTGTAGGCAAATGCGGGCAGGCCCTCGCGCATTAAGAGAAAGAGGACGCCCAGAAGAATAATAACGGCCAGCAGGGCGTTGCCGAAAATAAAGCTTTCTATGGCTTTTTCACGGAAACGCCACCGTCGCCTGAAACTCCCGGTGAGTCCGGCACCGGCAGTGGTGGATGACACTCCCCGCGGCTGCATGGGGGCAACCTTTCCTTTCCCTCGTCTTCCCAGATAGGGCTCCAAGCTATTTCATTATATACTACTGCAGCGGCACATAGCCAACGTCGAGTACTCTTGCCTGGCCTTCAGGTGAGAGGCAGTAGTCAATGAACTTCTTGACAACACCGGCCGGCTCGCCGTTGGTATAGTAGAGGAGGGGACGGGCAACCGGGTAGGTGCCATCCAGCGCCGTCGCTACGCTGGGCAGGACCGCCGGGTCCGCCGCCGTCTTCTTTATGGCCAGAGGCTTTACCTGGTCATTCATATAGCCCAGTCCGGGGTAGAAGATGGCGTTGGGGTTCCTGGCGACCTCGGTCACTCCTCCTTCCGTCGAGGGCAGGAAGAGCACGTCCTGGCCGTACTCGAGCGCTTTGTTCTCGGTGTCCAGTCCCTGCATCTGGACAACATGCTCCTTGAAGAAGACGTGGGTACCCGAGTTGGTATCACGGGATATGGCGACGATGGGGGCATCGCTGCCGCCAACTTCTTTCCATCTGGTTATCTCGTTGGTGAAAATGGCGGAAAGCTGGGCGATGGTCAGTTCGGAAACCGGGTTGGAGGGATGCACGACGACGGAAAGGGCATCCGTGGCCACCTGAATTTCATAAGGGTTCACTCCCTTTTCCCTGGCCTGGTCGTATTCCGAGGATTTCATCTTCCGGGAAGCCTGGGCGATGTCGGTGGTGCCGTCGATGAGGTTGGCAATGCCAACGCCGGAGCCAGGACCGCTCACAGCGATATTCACTTTAGGGTTCATTTTCATGAACTCTTCTGCCCAGACCGCGGTCAGGGGTGTTACCGTGTTGGAGCCGATAACCTTGAACGAGCCGGACAGTTCCGATCCGGATGGCGCCGGTGCCTGCGGGGCACAGCCGACCGCGGTGAGGATTAAGCCGGCAGCAAGAAACACGGTTAGTGAAAGCCTCCAACTCTTCAGGATCTGGCTAATTTTTGAAACCATGTATTGTATTAATTCTCCTCTTGTCAGGTAATTAAAAAAGGCCTCTGCCATCTGGCTTCGGCCTGAATTGTGCACACAGACGAATAGAACTTTTTGCACTTTGTCAATATTTTAACCTGAATCAAGTGGCTCTGTCAAGGTGCGCCGTGTCATTAAGGGTTACCAGGCGCACCCTATCATCCTCTACCCTGATGATGCTGAGTGAGGCGTTATTGATTTCCATGTGCCGGTAGATGCTGTTGGATGTGCCCAGAACGTGTGCCGCCAGCACCCGAATAACCGCATCATGTGTTACCGCCAGGGCATGTCGGTTCGTGTTGTCCGCTACTATACGGTTGAAGGCACGTACCGCCCGCTCGGTTACCTGCTGGAAACTTTCACCGTTGGGGAAGGTGACATCTGAAGGGTCAATTCTGGACTGCCTCCAGATTTCCGGCCACGTCTGGCTTATTTCGTCTCGATGCAGCCCCTGCCAGTCGCCGAGCCCGATCTCAATCAAATCATCCAGTACCTTTAGCTCCAGTTTATGCGGTTCGGCCAGAATACGTGCCGTGTTTATGGTTCTCGGCAAAGGGCTGGTATACATTGAAGCAACCGGTAATGAGGCCAGTCGCGAAGACAGGCTGCGCACTTGAGCATACCCTAGGTCGCTGATGTCCTCATTGGACCGGCCCATGAAATAGCCGGTGATATTCGATTTAGTCTGTCCGTGGCGGACAAAAAACACCGTCGTGCTCATTACGCCCCTTTCAATGAGCTGGCGAAATCACGCATGCCAGTCTGCATCCCTCAGATTTAAAACAGCCGCCAGTCCCTCAGGCCCTGCTGGATTATCGCCAGGTATTCTTTTGAAGGTGCCGCATCTTCAAGCTGCCCGGTTTTAATGTAGGTTATGGCTTCAATGGGCTCATCATCCTCCCCGAAAACGGTGACCTTAAGCCGGCTGTAGCCGCTTTCATACCGGTCAAGCCTTTGCAGGCAGGCTTCGGTAACCTCGTAGATAGCCCCCCGCACCCGTTCCCCGCGATACGACTTGATGCTGGCAACGCCTCCGTGCCAACATCGCGACCAGCCGACAAAGACGAGCTTGTAATTGGGCAGGACCGCGGTGAATAGCGGTTTGCTGTCCGGGCAGCGTTCTTTCATCTGCTTCTGGTTGAGATTAGAGCCATAGGCGAAGTAATACAAGCTATTTACCTCAAGCCGCTTTAACCCTCAGGTGGCAGGTTCCCCGGTTGGGTCTCTGGCTTTTCGATTTTTTCCATATCCTCGCCGCAGCAGACCAGGGTACCACCGCCGACCTCAGTAACCACCACCTCGTTACCGCATACGTTGCAGCGATATTTTTCGCCAATTTTCTCTACTGCCATGTCTCAGACCTCCTTTTCCTCTCCCGCACCGGGAGATAATGCCTCGTTTTCTCAGCAGCCGGGCTCGCCGGGATGCCCGCAGCAGCTTTGCCTTTTAGCAAGCTTGATAAAGTTATTCCGGAATAGAAGGTAGACCTTTCGGTGAAAGGGCATTGGCGCTGACATATTGGTGAGGAAAGCCCGCAAAGTAGGCATATTATTCTATCCCCGGAAACCCCTATTATTACTTTATCACAAATCCTTTTCCATCTGAAAGTTATTTGACATATCAGCGTAAACAGATATAATGGTTATACGGCGCTTCTACTGCGCATGGCCCGACGAATCGGGTAGTCACTCGTAATGTGCGTTTGCGGGCGATGGGGTAGGTAACTACCCAAAACAGCACAGAGGAGGTGGTGATTACGATGGAAGGAGCCGTGGCTATTATCCTGGCCGGTGGTACGGGAGAGCGACTGGGAATTCTGGCGGTGGAAAGGACAAAACCGGCGATTCCTTTTGCCGGTAAATACCGGATTATAGACTTCACCCTTAGCAACTGCGTCAATTCCGGTATTTACAATGTGGCTACACTTACCCAATATCAGCCGCGCTCGCTGACGGACCATATTGGTATCGGTATGCCGTGGGGATTTGCCCGTCACGATAGTAAAATACAGCTCCTGAATCCATACCTGGCACGTGAAGAAGGCCGGGACTGGTATAAAGGTACGGCGGACGCTGTCTATCAGAACCTGCAGTACATTCAAGAGCAGGGAGCGGAACTGGTGGTGATACTGAGCGGGGACCATGTCTACAAGATGGACTACAACGATATGGTCGATTTTCATCTCAAGAACCAGGCGGATGCGACCCTCGCGGTCACCCGCCTGCCGAGAGACGAGCTGATACATTTCGGCACGGTAACCGTTGATGAGAACCAGCAAATTATCGGCTTCCAGGAAAAGGTAAAAGAGCCGAAGAGCGACCTCGTTTCCATGGGCGTGTACGTGTTCCAGAGGGAGTTGTTGCAGCAGGTTCTGGAAGATGATGCCCAGCGCCGTTCTTCCAAACACGATTTTGGCCGGAATATCTTTCCGCAGATTGTCGGCAACTGCCGACTTTTCGCCTATAACTTCGAAGGCTACTGGCGGGATGTTGGTACCATCCGCAGCTACTGGGAAGCCAATATGCGATTGCTTGATTCGCCACCGTCTATCAGCTTCAGTGCTGACTGGCCGATTCGTACCAAGGAAGATGAGCCCAGGTCTCCGGCGGTTAT
This sequence comes from Dehalococcoidales bacterium, assembly GCA_016783105.1. The sequence goes on from JADHXF010000022.1 coordinate 16,958, forward strand.
TTCCCACCGCGGTGACGTGGTCAACAGCATGATATCGCACGGCTGTATTATTGAGGGGCGAGTGGAAAATTCAGTTCTTTCTCCGGGGGTCAGGGTGGCGGCCAATGTTGTGGTCAAAAACTCGGTGATTATGAATGATACGGTGATTGGACGGGAAAGCATTATTGATTATTCCGTCCTCGATAAACAGGTTGTCATTGAAGCGGGAAGTCACGTGGGGACCGGGAATGATTTTCAGGTTAATCGTGAGGAACCGCTCATCCTTAACACGGGCCTCACCGTGGTTGGTAAAGGGGCTAGAATCCCGGAGGGGGTGAAGATAGGTCGCAACTGCGCCATTGCCTGTAATGTTACCGAGAAGGATTTCCGTAGCTCTATTGTCCAGAGTGGTGAAACAATAAACGCGAAACGGCATCGAACTTCCCTCAAAGAATAAAATCGTTATCTGGAAGCAACCTGGATATTCTGGGAAGGGGTTAAAAGGGAAAATGTCGGAACTGAGACAGGATCCCACCACCAAATCCTGGGTGATACTGGCGCCGGAGAGGGCAAAGCGCCCCCAGCCCAAGCACCGCATCAGGCCGGCCGACGAATTGCCAGGCTGGGATTCCTCCTGCCCCTTCTGTCCCGGCAATGAAGAACTGACGCCTCCGGAAGTTTTCCGGCTGCCCGTATCAGACCAGGGCGCCCCCTGGGAAGTGAGGGTGGTGCCCAACCGGTTTGCCGCGCTCACGCCGGGTGAAAACGGTGATATCGTGGAGGAAGCGCGCCTTTTCCGCAAAATGGACGGCATCGGGGCGCATGAGGTCATCATCGAGACGCCGTCACACAATACGCCTATGGCGTTGATGAGCTATGAACAGGTGGAAAAGGTGCTTATTGCCTACCAGGCGCGGTATAACGCGCTGAAAAAGGAAAAGTACCTGAAGTTTATAACCATCTTCAAGAATTATGGCTGGGCATCGGGCACCTCGCTGGTACATCCGCACTCGCAAATAGTGGCCACGCCCATTGTGGCGCCTTCTTATCACCGTCAGTTTGACATCGCCCACGAATATTATATTGATAGGGGCAGATGCCTGTACTGCGATTTACTGGCTGGGGAACTGGATAAGGACAAGAGAATTGTGGTCAAAACCGAGGAGTTTATCGTCTTCCATCCCTATGCCTCACATGCCGCCTTCGAGACTTGGATAATGCCCAAAGAGCACTGCGCTTCCTTTGGCATCTTTCCCGATACGTATATGAACCAGCTGGCCCGAGCGCTGAAGAACGTTCTTCTCTGCCTGCACGAGTCGCTGGACAACCCGGCTTTCAACCTGATGGTTGACAGTACTCTCACCGAGGATGAGGAAGACCCTTACTACCACTGGCATATCCGCATTGTTCCCCGGCTGACGACCATCGCCGGCTTTGAGATGGGTTCCGGAATTTACATCAGCACTGCCCTGCCGGAGGATTCAGCCAGCCAGTTAAGGGCCTGTTTTCAGAAGCTCGTCAAAGAGGGAAGAATCCTGGCGGATTAAAATCTCTGCCCATTAACGGCGAAACGACCCGGAATCGGTCAACAACCTCAAAAAATCAGCACGTCAGTCTTTTTTAAGTGGTTGCCATTTGCCCAGACTGAAGAGCCTGGGGAACAGCGCTTTTCTGGTTTCCTCGATGACAAACAGAGAACCTGCGGCGAGGAGCGCGATACCCCATTTCTCTACCGTCAGTGGTACTGTCCTGAAGGCCACCTGCATGAACGGCGCATAGACGGCGAGCATCTGGAGAGCGATGGCGCCGGCGATTGCCATGAGGAGCCAGCGGTTGCGGAAGATGCCCAGCCGGAAGATAGTGTACTCATCAGAGCGTGCATTGAAGGCACGGAACCACTCGAAGGCCACTATGGTGCAGAAGGTGATGGTGCGGGCTTCTTCAATGCTCATTCTGGGCTCCGCCCAGCGGAAAACCAGAAATGCGCCAACGCCCATGAATGTAGCCATGAAGATGATACGGAGGAGCAGTCCGGGGAAGACCATCCCCACTCGGGGGTGGCGGGGTGGCTGTTTCAGTTCATCACCGAACTTCGGCTCCAGCCCGAGAGGCACCGCCGCTGTGGTGTCCGTGACCAGGTTTATCCAGATAATCTGAACGGCCAGGAGTGGCGCTTTGCCCACGAAGAGGAGTGCCAGGGTAAGGACCAGGAGCTCACCCAGGTTGGTACTCAGCAGGAAAAAGATCACGTTGCGCAGCCGGTTGAAGATGGCACGGCCTTCCTCGACCGCCGCCACCACTGAGGTAAAATTGTCATCGACCAGTATCATATCCGAGCTTTCCTTGGCCACATCCGTGCCGGTGATGCCCATGGCAATGCCGATGTTGGCGGCTTTCAGCGCTGGCGCATCATTCACACCGTCACCGGTCATGGCCACCACGTGGCCGTGGCTCTTCAGTGCGTTGACAATTCTGAGCTTGTGCAGCGGCTCAATGCGGGCAAAAACGGAGATATCTTCCACCTGCTCGAAAAGCTCCTCATCGGTCATCTGCTGGAGTTCCAGGCCGGTTACCGTTTTCCCTGGCGGCAGGTCGAGTTGACGGGCGATTGACTCGGCGGTGATTTTATGGTCGCCGGTTATCATCGCCACTCTAATGCCGGCCTGCTTGCAGAGCTTTATGGCTTCCCTGGCCTCTTCTCGGGGCAGGTCAGCCATGCCCGCCAGTCCGACAAATACCAGGTTGCCCCTGATATGCTCATCTTTCAAATCCTCCAGCTCGCTGGGGAGCTCGGCATAGGCGGTGGCAATAACCCGTAATGCCTGCCCGGCCATATCCGTGTTGGCCTGTGTGACTACATCAGCGTCTTTTTCGGTGAGGGGAACAACCTGCTCTCCCTTGAGTCTGTATTTACTGAGCGCCAGTACCCTTTCCACGGACCCCTTGACATAGACCACTCTGCCACCATCGCGCGGATGAAGGGTGGCCATATACTGCTTTTCACTCTGGAACGGGATTTCATCCAGACGGGGGTAGGCCTTTTCCAGCTTTTCCTTGTTCATGCCCGCCTTGGTCGCGGCCACGAGAAGCGCCCCTTCCGTAGGGTCGCCGTATATATCACAGCACTCATCGTTGTCTTTCCTGGTCAGGAAGGAGTCGTTGCAGAGGGCGCTAATGCGCAGCATCAGGTTGACTGGCGGCTCATTTTGCGGGTCAATTAGCTGACCATCGCGGCGGAACTCGCCCCGCGGAACGTAGCCCTCGCCGGTTATTTCAATCGTCTGGCCGTCCAAATACAGGCGCTGCACGGTCATCTCGTTCAGGGTCAGTGTGCCCGTTTTATCCGAGCAGATAACCGTCGCCGAGCCGAGGGTCTCCACAGCCACCAGTTTGCGGATGATGGCGTTGCGCCTGGCCATTATCCGCATGCCAATAGCCAGCACCACGGTAACCACGGTGGGCAGGCCCTCCGGTATGGCGGAAACGGCTGCCGCCACCGCGAGCAAGAAGACCTCCAGCCAGTCCAACCCCTTAAGCAGACCTACCGCCACCAGCAGGGCACATATGCCGAGGAAAAGAACAACAATGTACCGGCTCAGCTTGCTGATGTTTTTCTGAAGCGGCGTCTTCTCCGGTTTGATTTCCTGGATGGCGGTGGCGATCTGGCCAATATCCGTCGCCATGCCGGTTCTGACCGCCAGTGCCGTGGCCCGACCGTAATTGACGATGGTGCCCATGTGCACCATATTTTTTCTTTCCGCGAGAGGAACGTCTTCACTGAAGGCATCGGTGGCTTTGTCCACGGGCATGGACTCGCCGGTGAGCATGGCTTCATTGACCTTTAAGTTGGAGACCTCGATGAGCCTGGCGTCGGCCGGGACGCGGTCGCCCGTTTCCAGGAGCATGATGTCACCGGGGACAATATCTCTGGCGGCGATAAGCTTCATTTCGCCATCGCGCCGGACGCGAGCTTTGGGCGCCGCCATCTGGATGAGCGCCGCCATTGCTTTCTCAGCGCGTATCTCCTGTATGAAGCCGATGGCGGCATTGAGGAAAAGCACACCTAGAATCACGCCGGCGTCGATAAAGTGCTCAACGATGAGGGAGATGATGGCGGCCACCATCAGGACGTAAATGAGCGGGCTGAGAAACTGCCTCAGGAATACGATTATCGGCGGTGTCTTCTTCTTGCCTTTGAACTCGTTCGGACCGTATTGCAGCCGGCGGGTCCTGACCTCATCGGCGGCAAGCCCGGAACGTCGGGAGCCGAGTGCCTCCAGAGCTTCACCGGTGGGAAGGTTATGCCACTGTGCATTCATGCTAGGTAATACTGGCTTCCTGGCGACAGAATTTCAACAGCTCGGCGAAATTGCTGATTCTGGCGGCATTGTTCGTCTCAAGGAAGCCGTCATAGGTGAGACTGACCCATGGCTTCTGGTAGGTGGCGCTGAATTTCTCGGCCATGGCGGCCACAATGCCGCCGGGCATACAGCCGTGGGGCATTACCGAAATCACGCCGGCGAATACTGGCGACTCCATCCACTCCACGCCGCTGCCGATGCTGAGGACCGCCTCGCTGCCACAGCGGGGGGACAGATACATATCTGACTTGGCCAGTATAGCCGCCGTAGAAGGTTCTCTCCCGTCGAGCATGTCGCGGTAGTAGCTGGAAACCCTGTGCTCATCACGTTCCTGAATTAGTTTTTTCAGGTAGCTGGACAGCATCTTCCGGAAATTACGGTCTTTCACGGCGTCCTCGAGGTTGCGGTGGGCAATGTATTTCATCCACTCACCAACGGGAGAAACGATAACCTCAAGGCCCGCCTCTTCACATGCTTTTATCAGGTTGCGGTTACTGAACTGGTTGGAGCGCAGGAATATCTCGCCGTTGATGCCGACGAGCGGACGCGGCGGCAGTTGCGGGTCGATGAGCGATTTAAAGGCGGTGGTCGCCTGTTGCAGCACGTCGTAAAAACGCTCTTTCCGGCGGACCCGCTGCGCAATCCGTTTCAGAAACTCATCGAACAGGACTTCAGCCGACCCTTTTTCCTTTTCATAGGGGCGGGTGCACCAGAGAAGCCTCTGCAGCCCATCCACCGCCACAATTCCATTCCAGACAAGGCGGGTGAAGCCGGGTTCAAGGTTCAGGTCGCGGTAGGCGTTATTGGAAACCGAGGATATCATGGTCAGGTCAAAGCCGAGTTCTTGCAGAACCCGACTCTGCTCGACCGCATACTTCCCCAGACGGCATGGGCCGTAAGCTCCGGCCATGAATCCCTCATAATTCTTCAGGTTATCGCCACATTCGTAGCAGAACTTCATAAAGTCGCCCAGGGTGACGCGGTAGGGGAGACATTCTGTTCCTGAGGTAACCTGATTGCTCAGGAGGATAGAGCGTTCGTCGGATTCGGGGAGCACCATGGCCCGTGCCCCGGAGACATTTACCGCTTCAGCAATGACATCGGCGTGGGGGCACATTCTGGGGAGAAGCAGCGTCTTTTCCGGGCTGATAACGGCCGAGGTGCCGCGGTAGATGTACTCACTTGTCTCTGGGGTGTGCTTTGTGGACTGGGCATGGCTTTTAATCGTGTCCACGTAGGCTTCAAGACGGGTAACAATACCCGCTTCGGCAGCATGCTCGTCGATTTCCAGTTCGCCGAGGGGCTTCCCGCCCATAATGTCTTCCAGCATTTTAAGCATGAAGGAATTGGGGCCGCAGCTAAAGTTGGTGATGGCTAAGCCGTAGAGCTGCGGGTCTTCGACCGTCAGGGCACCGCCGGCGATGAATTTGCCCTCGTAGTTCCAGTAGGGACGGTCCGAGTATTTCTTGGGGTCGATGGATTCCAGCGGCAGAAAGTCGAGCGGTATCGGTACCACGCCGAGCTGGGCCAGCTTTTCGGCGATTCCCAGATTGGCACCTGAGTCCTGCGACATGTAGGAACGCGAGAAAAGCACCACGCCGAGCTGGCTACTTTCGTGGAGCTTTCTGAGCGATTTTTTACCCAGCGCCAGGCAATCGGCGGCGAACTTTCG
>JADHXF010000084.1 GCA_016783105.1 Dehalococcoidales bacterium
GGTGGGGTCAGAGTCCTCCGCCTCCAGCGCCGCCTCAATGGTGAGGAAGCGGCGACCTTCCACCGGGTGGAACTCGAAGGATACCTCCCGCTGCCCTCCGGCCTTACCCGGCTCGATATCCACCAGGTAAAAGCCCTTTTCATCCGCCTCGTCGCCGAAATCCAGACGTGCCAGGCTGCCGGCGTAGACCACGGGCGGGTTTTCCGAAAGGACCTGGTGCCGGTGGATATGGCCCAGGGCAATGTAGTCAAAGGCGGGGTTAGCCACGCTGCTCAGCAGCAGGACATGCTCCTGCCCGATGGTCATCTGCTTTTCCGTACCAATCTGGGAGCCGGCGACCCATGCATGGGCGGCGAGAACAGCGGGCAGCTTTGGGTCAAGCTTGGAGATATTGATTTCAATAGCGCTGGTCAATGCCTGCTGCAGCTTTTCTTTCATCTGCTCGAAGTCGAGGTTCTTCGTCTCCTCGCGGCTGAGCAGGACGCTGCGCCTCAGCCAGGGCAGGGAGGCAACCTGGACGGTGCCGCTGCGGGTGGGGATTTTGTATATATCGGGGCGATTTGAGACAAAGACGTTTTTCACCGACAGGGTATCGAAAATTTCAGTGCTGGTCGCCCGGCCGATGGCATTGGGCAGGTCGTGGTTACCCACGAGGAGAAAGATGGGGATGTCATTTGATGATAGGCGGTTGATGCGTCTGGCAAACTCCCGCTGCTGGGTCTGGGTGGGCTCGCGGGTCTTGTAAGCGTCCCCGCAGAAGATGACCAGGTCAACCGTGTTCTCAATGGCGTAATCAACGACCTTATCCAGTGAGGCGAGGAAATCAATGAGGCGCGTGGAAAGTCCGGTCGTCGGGTCGGTGTGTCCGTAGGTCTCAACACCGAGGTGCAGGTCGGCGAAGTGGAGGATTTTCATTATATTTTAACCCCATCCCCCTTTACCCCCCTTCCCCGAGGAAGGGGGAGGTAATTAGAAGAGGGGTTTCACCCCTCTTAAACACCTATGTTGCTCCCTCCTTCCAAATCTGGCCGCCCTCTGGCAGCACAAAAAGGTCCTCGCCGGCCAGCTTGGCCGCGAGCGTTTCCTTGAGGGTGGCGATGGGTACGCGTATCTGGTTCATGCTGTCGCGCTCCCGGATGGTAACCTGCCTGTCTTCCAGCGACTGGAAATCAACGGTGATGCAGTACGGAGTGCCGACCTCGTCCTGGCGGCGGTATCTCCGCCCGATGCTCTGGGTATCATCGTAATGGACCATCCAGCACTGGCGGAGGCCATCATAGACTTCCCTGGCTGTCTTCGCCAGGGTTTCCTTCTTGCTCAGCGGCAGCACCGACACCTTGTAAGGCGCCAGAGAGGGATGGAGATGGAGCACCACCCGCAACTCGCCCTGGGCGATTTCCTCATCGTAAGCGTCGCAGAGGAAGGCCAGCACGGAGCGGTCCACGCCCGCCGATGGCTCAATGATATAGGGAACGATGTGCTCGCCGGAATCCTCGTCAAAGTAGGTCATCTCTTTGCCGCTATGCTTGGCGTGCTGCGCCAGGTCATAGTCGCCACGATTGGCAACACCTTCAAGCTCCGACCAGCCCATGGGAAAGTTATAGTCGATGTCGTAGCACTTCCTGGCATAGTGGGCCAGTTCTTCCTCACCGTGAGGGCGCAGGCGGAGGTTATCCTCCCTGATGCCGAGGTTCAGGTACCACTGGCGCCTCTCCTCGACCCAGTAGTCGAACCATTTATCGGCCGTCTCCGGCCGGACGAAATACTCGATTTCCATCTGCTCGAACTCGCGACTGCGGAAGATGAAGTTGCCGGTGGTAATCTCGTTGCGGAAGGCTTTTCCCAGCTGAGCGATGCCGAAAGGCAGTCGCCTCCGCGTCGAGTTGAGCACGTTCTGAAAATTGACGAAGATACCCTGGGCGGTCTCCGGTCGCAGGTAGACCACGCTGGCGTCCTCCTCCACAGGCCCCATGAAGGTCTTGAACATCAGGTTAAACAGGCGGGGTTCGGTCAGTTCGCCACCGCAGGAGGGGCAGTTGTTGTCCGACACTTCGTCAGTACGGAATCTCCGATGGCAGCTCTTGCACTCCACCAGCGGGTCGGTGAACTGCTCCAGGTGGCCGCTGGCCGCCCATGTCTGGGGGTGCATCAGGATGCTGGCGTCCAGCCCCACCATGTCATCGCGTCCCTGAACCACGGCACGCCACCAGGCCTGCTTCACATTCCGCTTTAGCTCCACCCCCAGAGGCCCGTAATCCCAGCAGCTTGATAGCCCGCCATAGATTTCACTGCTCTGGAAGATGAAGCCCCGCCGCTGGCTGAGCGAGACGAGCTTTTCCATGGTGACGCCGCCCGGTATTTTTTCCGTCATTACGAGTACCTCTTAATGTATGCTGTATGGTAATTATAGCTTTCTTGCCAGGGCCTGCTGTAAGGCGAGGAGGAAGACTGCTCCCAGGATGATACCTCCGAGGCCCATGACAATCAGGGCGAATATCCATAAAGGCATGAGGTATATCCCGTACGAATTGTAGCTGAAAATAGCCAGCATTGCAAAGGCGAGAACAAGCTGTGGCAGGGCGACCATATTGCCTATGAGCAGGAGCATCGTCTCGGCGCGTTTGTTTGCCGTCGACTGGAAGCGGTTTCCCAGCCTGATTATGCCCAGAACAACGGCGGCACTCAGTCCGGCCAGCAGGAACTGCGGCACCAGCAGCCAGGCAGTGGTGGCGCCGCGGCTCAGCCACCGGTCGGGCAGGCCGTCCTGGAAATGATAGGCTATCTCCTCGGGAAGTCGGGGGTAAAAATGAACGGCGAGGCCAACAGACAGGAGCAGGAATGTGAGGGGAAGTGCCATATGTCTCCACTGGAAGCGCATCATTTTGTTTTACGGGGACGCCAACGCTTTCTCCATCCCAGTATCTCGAGAAGATAACCAACCGCTGTCTCCTCCAGGCCGACGTTGTGCAGTGGCAGGTTAGGATTGACATTATAACGATTGCGCCTGCCTTCCAGTTCCTTGCTTATATAGCCAGCTTGAAGCAGGTCGGCAATTATTTTGCGTGTTGCCCTTTCTGTGATGCCAATAGCACCAGACAGGTCCCGGGCGGTTATCCGGGGATGGATTGAAACATAGCCGAGGACAATAGCGTGGTTGGTTAGAAATTTCCACTCAGACATAACCGGTTAAAAAGACACGAATGAATAATAAATCATCATTACCAAATCATGCCAGACATATTGTCTAACTTTATAACATAGGTGGCAGCGGTAATGCAACCCCACTTTCGCTTTGTACTTAAATATAAGTTTTTCCGAAAACCGTCATGAATCCGTAATCCGGGCGGGTCAAAAAAAATATTATCCAATATAACCCTAAACCTATTGACAGGGAAGTAATGGTGGTTAATAATACATGTAAAGAAAATCATCACTTATAAAGCATAATTAATAATACATGATAACAACAGGTAAGTCAAGGGAAATGCCGAAAAAACAAGGAGGTTTGATAGATGTTCTGGAGAAAAAAGAAAATTGAGGCGGCTACTGTTGAGGTAAGCACTGCGGGAACCGGTACCGCAACGGCGGGTACAGCAGCGGTAGCTGGAGCCGCAGCGACACCGGCGGTAACCAAGAAGGTAGAGCTCGAAGAAAAAAAAGTTATGCCCAAAGTCACCATTTACACGGAAAAGGAGATTCGACAGAAGATAGAGGCGCTAACCGAAAAGGAGAACAAAACCCATTTCTATCTGTCATCCAGCCCGGTGTCGGGTGGCCCGCTGGGAAGGGGCGCCGCTCTGGTCGAACTGAATCCCAATTGTCCGGCAAAAGGGCAGAAGAAGTATATTCTGACGGCGGTTTCCGTAAATGAAACGGAACCGGCTGGTAAAGGCATGAGAATGTTTGATTCTAACGATCCTAAACATGTAGCGCGGTGGATCAAGGAACGGCATTTCCAGTACACAAAAACAAGATAAGTGTAGCAGGTAACCAAGTAAACAAGGGGGTGATAACTTAATGGTGAAAAAGCCGGGCAAGCCAGGTGGTGGCGCCAGCAAACCGCCCTTTGGCACCAAGAAGTAAATAAGTAATTAAGCTGGCATGTATCATGGATGGGAGGAGTCATTTTCTCCCATCTATTTCTGCATGTGGTGACATAGTGCTGATTATGTCCACGTAAATCTTAGATAATTAATTGCCATAGAGAGGAAAAACTGATGATAGCCTTAAAACAGGACAAAATTATAAAGTGGCAGAACCAAGTTCCAGATGATAAGGTTTTCTGGTGTTGTGATGGCAGGGTTTTTAGAAGCTTAAAGGATCTTGCCATAGCCCTTAAGGAAATGTCCGAGGAAATTTATCAGCGCCATGTTGATGGTGAGAAGAACGATTTCAGCAACTGGGTTCATGATGTTGTTGGCGATGTCACCCTAGCCTACCAGATGAGAAAGGCCAAGTCTCGTGTGACCGCTGCCCGTCGTGTAACCGAACGGCTGGAGTGGTTGAAAGAACGGACATAACCGGAAGCGCATCATTACCTTATATTATCATTAATTGACAGTTTAATTAACACCATCCGCCAGGTATTTAAGAGCGCTGATTAAACAAATTGCTGGTTCAGAAGTACAACCTTTCAAAGAAGTAATTAAAGGACGCCGTCATCCCGGTCAGCCTGGAAACGTCTGTTCTCTAGGGCCTCGTGCTGGAATATTCAGACCAGTGATTTTGGCCGGCGCACCGCCAGGACAGCAGGGATGGCTATGGCGTACAGAGACACCATGATGATGAATGCCCAGTGGTAGGTATTCATGGTGTCATACATATATCCCCCGAACAGAGGGCCGGCAGCAACGCCAATGGCCTGGGCCAGAGATATCATGCCGAAGATGGCGCCATAGGAAGCTGGGCCGAAGTTACGGTTGACCATCATGGCCATGGTTGGCAGCCAGCCCCCAGACCCCAGTCCGATAACAATCGCGTAGAGCCAGATTATCGCCATAGGTGTTCCCGGCTTTATCAATATGAGGACAACGGTGGCGATAGCTAAGAGCACGAGGCTGATGGCGCAGGCCTGCTTGGCTTTAATTATATCGCAGAGCCAGCCGAAGAAAAATTTACCGATGGCGCTTCCCAGGCCAAGACCGGTAACCGCACTGGAAGCTAATATCAGGGAGAATCCTTTATCCTGGAGGTAAGGCACCTGGTTCTGGAGAACACCCATGGCGCTGAAGCCATTGAATAAGAAGGCAATGCATAAAAACCAGAACGCGGAAGTACCCAGCGCCATTTTCAGGCTGAGCCCGCTGGTGGCAGTACGTGAAGCTTCCAATTCGGTAATGCCCCTGTCGTAGACAACTCCATCAGGGTTGAGTCCCATATCTGACGGCTTTGTTCTGACCACGAATATAGCGAACGGAATGAGAGACAAGTTGAATAGACCCAAAGCGGCATAAGACATATTCCAGCCAAAGGTGGGAATGAG
>JADHXF010000085.1 GCA_016783105.1 Dehalococcoidales bacterium
TTCCGCAATGGCTTCTGGCAAAGCCCGATTGACAACTATCGGTCGCACTACGCCTGCTTGCATATAACCAGGTTCAAAGACTGACGAAGGAGGATATTTACAATTGAATAAGACTGTGGAGAAAGGCATTTCCGATATTGTGGGATGTCTTACCGACCCTATTATTGTCTTTCCAGGCGGTTGGGGAGATACCTTGCCGGACTGGCTTAAGACAGCCATTACCTTGGAAAGGATGATGGGGGACATGAAAGTGCTGAAAGGGGAAGAGCCGACAGGTACCGATACTGAAGCCTGCGCCTATCTCATGACGCTATCCCTGACTCAGCCAATGGACAGCGACTGGACCCAAATTTACCTCTATATCGCCGGCCAGAGCTACAAGCGATGGAACAAGGTTGAAATGCCAGCTGATATTGCCGTAGACTCAATCAGTGACTACCAGACAGGAGAGCTAAACAGGCTTAAATCGTGGCTCTATCACCAGAGGGTTAAAGCGAGGCAAGAGAAGGACAGAGCAGGGCGGAGGCAAGAAAAAGAGGAAGCTAAAGCACAGCGAGAAGAGGCGCAGCCAGCGTTATTCGTGTTCTGAGGCCGGCGTTCATCAGAGAAGGGCCCGGGGGAATTTCTCCCGGGCCCTTTTTTTATTCTCCGCAGGTAACTAAATAAGCTGTTGTTAGATTGCTATTGTTTATCTTTCCAGTTCCACCATTTAAGCAATTCCGGCTCATAAACATTGTTACTTGCAAAGTAGACTGCACACCGGAAAACGTATAAAACACACCGATCAATATGCTGCTCTCGTAGATCACAGAGATTTTGATACATTTCCTCGGGGTTTTCATCGCGCAGGTCGGCTACTTTCCTGTAGCCCAAATCAACCAAATCTTGAGCTAAGCTTTTTCCTACGCTAGGAATTGCTTTAAATTCCCCAATAGAATACACGTGTTACGACTCCTTGAAGTAAGGAACTATTCTTAACTCGAGGAGATTGCGACAGCGAGGCATAACAAACCTAAAGTCACTGATACCGGTGTCATGATAAGCTTTTCCAATTTGCTCCTTGATGCTAAATTGCTGAGTGTATTTAATGCAAGGAAGGCGACTAGGATCCAGACTCCCGTTGTAACTACCGTTGATTTATTAATAACCGAGACTATAGCAGCTCGTTCCAGCACCAATATCGATGCGAGTACATAAATTGCTACTGAAAAAATGCTGGCAATGCGAAGACCAGGAGGCAGTTTTATATATTTCCCACCCCAGGCAACTTGTCCAAATGGGAATCCTAGTGCTAACAATATTTGAAAACACATCAGCCCCAAAAACCCGATTGTCGTCGCTATAGCAGCTATTTGAGCAATCACGGCGTTCATTTTACCATACAAGGAATTGATATTAAAACAGTGAACATTCCGTTAGATTGCTCAAAAAAGGGACCTTTTCTTAAAGTTGACAAACATAACATAATATTGTAATATAGCAATATATTAATATATCGAATGGAGTAACTGTGGAAAACGATATCTCCGTGGAAATATTTCGCTTGCAAGCCGAGCTTTGCCAGAGCTTTGCTTCGCCGCAACGACTGATGATAATCCACCAGCTCAAGGATGGCCCCAAGTCGGTTGGAGAGTTGTCTGAGATATTAAATCTGAAACAGTCGCACACTTCACAATTATTGACGGTGTTACGTAAGGCCGGAGTGATAATACCGGAGCGGCGGGGGAATGCGGTGTTTTATTCCCTGGCAAACCCGAAAGTTATTACCGCCTGTGAGTATGTCCGCGCGATTATTGCTGAAGACTTGAAGCGACGAAAAGAAATTGGAGAGGCTTTGTGACACATGTTCGGCGCCATTTTTCGCTGGCGCCGACGGTTATATCTGATTCAAGGAGGTAATTGTGGGCAGACTAATTTCCAGGCATAAATCTTTTCTCGCCGCAGAATTTCCCGGTCGCTGTAATTTCGACAAGCGCGAACGCCGGTTATACAGCCACGATGTGGCGGCCATACCAAACCTCATCAAGCCGCTGGTAGGAAATACCATCCCCGACGGTATTGTCCAGCCCGAAACCGAAGAGGACCTGGTCACGCTGGTGAACTTTGCCATTGAGAACGGCATCAAGTTGACGCCGCGCGCCAAGGCTTCTTCGGGTTACGGTGGGGTGTTGCCAGTGCGGCAGGGGTTGGTAATAGACTTCTTTCGCATGAGCCGGGTGCTTGGTATCGACAAGCAAAACCTCACCGCTACTGTCCAGCCGGGTGTTGTCTGGGAGAAAATCGACGCTGCCCTGGAAAAGGTGGGGTTGGACTTAAAACTCTATCCGTCCAGTTATCCCGGCTCCACCGTCGGCGGTTGGCTGGCACAGGGCGGCACCGGCATCGGCTCATTCGAATCGGGCTGGTTTCGTGATAATGTCGTGAACGCCCGCGTCGTGCTGGGGGACGGTACTGTAAAGGAATTTAGAGGCGCCGACCTGGATTTGATTTCCGATGCAGAGGGTACCACTGGCCTTATCAGCCAGATAACCATAAAGGTGCAACAACGCGAGGAAATGGACGTCGCCGCCATCGGCTGCTCCGATGCGCACGATACCCAGCGGCTGATGGAGGCCATCATCGCCGACAAGATGCCAATCTGGTCGATGCTTTTTATCAACCCACGTATGGCCGAAATGAAGAACCGGGCACCCCTGATGGAACATCATGGTCGTCCTATGGAAGAGCGTGTGCTGTTGCCGGCTTCGTACATCATTTCACTGGCTTTTCGAGAGAAGGACAGCCGACACGTCAGAGAAAGACTCGGCGAGCTGATGAAATCCTGTAAAGCCGAGATGCTTTCCGAACGCATCGCCCGCCACGAGTGGGACAATCGCTTCAAATTGATGGTGGTAAAGAGGCTTGGCCCATCACTGGTACCGGCCGAAGTCGTCATCCCGCTGGCGGAAATGGGTGATGTGATGGCTGAGATCGAGGACAAGGTCGACCAGCCCATTGTTAAGGAAGGGGTGATAATCCCCAACAGTAACAACGGCCAGGCCGAAGTGGTTATCCTGGGTTTTATCCCCAGCGACCAACGCAAGTTCAGCTACAATTTTGTTTTTAGCCTGAGTCTGACGGTGATGAAAATCGCCGAGAGGCACGGCGGCCGTCCTTATGCCACTGGCCTTTACTTTGCCAGTAAAGCCAAGTCTGTGTTTGGGGGCAAGCGTCTTCGTAAACTCCGCGAGTTCAAGTCCCGCACCGATCCAAAAAATATATTCAACCCTGGTAAAGTAACCGGCAAAAACCTGCTCAGCGCGGTGATGAGTGTGGCAGATGTGCTGGAACCACTCATCCGTCCTTTCGGTAACGATGTCATCACCAGGGTCGGTGAGATATTGACGACGGAAAGGAAGGGGATACCCGCTGACGTTGCCTGGTATGCCTATGCCTGCTCGCAGTGCGGTTACTGTGTTGAGGAATGCGACCAGTTTTACGGGCGCGGCTGGGAAAGTCAGAGTCCGCGCGGCAAGTGGTACTGGCTGCGCGAATATCTGGAAGGCCGCGTCTCCTGGGATCAGGATATGGTCGATACCATGCTCGCCTGCACCACCTGCGAACTCTGCAACCGGCGTTGCTCGGCAGCCCTGCCTATCGAGCCGTCCTGGCTCAAGCTGCGCGGTAACCTCATACATAGAGATAAGCGGATGACCTTCCCGCCCTTCTATATGATGGAGGCCGCCACCATTTCTCAGGGTAATATCTGGGCCGGTTTCCGCAAAGACCGGGCGGACTGGTTCCCAGCCGATTTACTGGATAAGCACGGCCCCGGCCACCAGTCCAAAGCCATCTATTTCGCAGGTTGCACCGCCAGCTACGTAGAAATTGATATCGCCCAGGCCACGGCGCGCCTGCTCGATGAAGCCGGAGTGGACTTTACCTATCTGGGTAAGAAGGAGAATTGTTGCGCTACGCCATTTCTGATGTCCGGTCTCTGGGATACCTTCACCACCATCATGAAAAAGAATATTGAGGAAGTCAAGGACGTCGGCGCCGATACTGTCATCACCTCCTGCCCGGCTTGCGATATGATGTGGCGCTACGAATATCCCAAATGGGCGGCCAAGCTCGGCATTGACTACAATATCACCACCAAGCATTACAGCGAAGTGGTCTTCGACAAGATTCAAAGCGGCGAATTTAAGTTCCCCGAAAACGACCTGCCTCCAACCAAGGTTACTTGGCACGATTCCTGCCATATCGGGCGGGTTTCCGGTGTTTACGAACCGCCGCGCGAGCTGATTAAGGCTATCCCCAACGTGGAGTTGGTGGAGATGCAGCATAACCGCGAGGCTGGTCATTGTTGCGGTTCCGTGCTGTCGCTCATCCAGAATCCCCCGGTGGCGGCAGTAATCGGTAAAGTCAGGTTGGATGAAGCGCAAGAAGCCGGTGCCGGAAAAGTGCTGGCGCTCTGCCCCTGCTGCCAAGTGCAGCTCCGTGTCAGCGCCGACAAGAAAGACATCCCGATAGAGGTGGTAGACCTTGCCAACTTTGCGGCTTCGGCGCTGGGATATGAGTTTGATGACCCCTTACCTGAGGTTAACCGGCAGTGGGGCGTTTTCGATGCCTTTATCGGGCTGATGAGCCCACAGGGCTTCGCTGAGCTTATGGGCACGATGTGGCCGGAAATGATTAACGCCATGCCCTATAAAATGGGCCCGATGATGCGGGCGATGGGCAAGATACCTGGTATACTGACGCTGATGAAACCGGTGTTCCCGCTACTCTTCCCGATACTACTGCCCAAGATGATGCCCAAGGTATTGCCGACTATGCTGGAGCGTATTGCTGCGCAGATTCCTCTGCCGGATAATATGCTGGAGTTGATGCCGGACATGATGCCGCAGGTGATGGATGAGTTGATGCCGCACATGATCGGCGACCTGGTGCCGCTGGTAACCCAGCCGATGATCGACTACTTGAGGGGAAAGACGGCGGGTTAGAAACGGGCGGATAACGACTAGAATGAAAAGCGCCAGGGTAACGATTCGGTCTCAGATTTGAAAGGAGTAAAGAGAAATGCCAGTCTACGAATATAAATGTAAAAGCTGTGGGGAACAATTTGAGATTCGCCGTAGTCTTCAGGAGCAAGAGAAAGAGCCTGAGTGTCCCAGTTGCTGGACCCGCAATACGCAAAGGGTGTTTTCTATCTTCAGTAGTAGTTCCTCAGCTAGCCCATGCGCACCGGCGCCATCAAGATTCAAGTTCGGCTGAGGTTCATCGGAATGAGGCAGTTTGCCTCACTGATGACAGAATGAAGAGCAAGTAAAAATATCCTTTAGAGTCTAACAAAACGTCATAAAGTACAGACCTGGGATTCTTAATCAGTATCCGACACTAACCGGGGCCAGCTGTTAGACGATAGCTCTTCCATAGCATATATCCGATTGTCATAAGTATTGCCAGTAAAAACATCAGCCACCACTGTCCCA
>JADHXF010000023.1 GCA_016783105.1 Dehalococcoidales bacterium
CCTGGTCTTCTTTATGCCATGAGCGAATATTAATTACATCGGTCCAAATTGATTGAGCAGGCATGCCAGGCATTTCATCTAAATATCGTTTCAATCGTGGATAGCCATTTCTTGTGTAGAAGATACGGCCTTCAGCTTCAAGGCGCTCCATATTTTCTTTTTTATATGACCACATTCTACCTTCAGGTGGGTGTTTACCGCGCCATTCATACTGTCCACTAGAAGAGCCATGACTCGGCGCAGTAAGATTATCAGATAGAAACCTCCTATCATTTTCATCGGTGTATTTATAATAAGTTTCTAAATATTCAGTATCATAAGATGCGAAAACTGAATTCCAAATGGTGTTGTTAGATTTTGAATAGAAAAATAAAATATCATGAATGCGCCCAAATCTTTTAGGGTCATTATGAGCACTTGTGCGTTTCCACACAATCTCATTTCTAAAATTGGCCGGCCCGAATATCTGGTCTAAAACCAGTTTTAAATAGTGGCTGGCGGTGGGGTCGCAGTGGAGGTAAAGTGAGCCGGTGGGTTTCAAAACGCGGTGCAGCTCTGTCAGCCTTGCCGTCATCATCACCAGATAGGCCATTACGTCATTATGGCCGATGGCGTCATGGAGAGCGCCAATGAGTTTACCAACTTTTAATGGCCCGTTAATTACAATATCATGGTAGGTATCTTGCGCCGCCTGTGTCCAGTGCCAGGTATCAGTGAAAGCTTTAATCTGTGCTTCAGACTCAGTACCGCTGTTTTCCTTGAATAAGATATTATAGTCTTTCTTACTGTTAAACGGAGGGTCAAGATATATCAGGTCAACACATTCATCTGGGAAATATTCTCGATTGCGCAGTATTTCCAGATTATCACCGAAGTAAAGAACATTTGCCTTCATTACCCCCCTCCCCACTTTATTTGAATAATATTATTCAGGTGGTTCCAGGGAACTGGTGCCGGTAAACTGGTACACGTAGCGCGGCGGGACACCGCTCAACGCCCGGTTCACCCGCTTCCTCAGGCGGCATCTCCCCCAGCGCCTGTCGTCCAGTTCAATGACGTGAATGTCGTTTTCATTGACTTTTTTATAATCGGTGAGGGTGAGTTCTCCCCACCAGCCAGTTGCGGATTCATCCTGGAGCTGGTAGTTGACTTCAGTAATAAACTCGTTGTCGATATGCCGGTAGAGCTTGCCTATGGTCACTTTTATACCTCCTCAAGAACAGCTAGGTTATCCCTGTGCACCACTTCTGGCCCGAAGTCAACTCCGAGTACAGTGGCGATTTTATCGGAATGTGCCCCTTTTATGAGGTTGACCTCACTGGAGCTGTAATTAACCAGACCGCAGCCGAGGTGCAGTCCCTCAGCGTCATAAATATCGACCAGGTCACCGCGGTCGAAATCGCCTTTCACTTCCTTGATACCCGCGGCGAGCAGGCTCCGGTTTTGCTTCTTCAGTGCCAGCGCCGCCCCGGAATCCACCACCAGTTTGCCGCTAATGCAGAGACCACTCAGCAACCAGCGCTTGCGACTCTCAAGTCGGCTGGAGGTCGGTAAAAAGCGGGTGCCCGCCTTTTCCCCTCCGGCCAGTCTTAATATAATATCCGGCTCCCGGCCATCGGCAATAATCACGGTAACGCCGGAGGCCGTAGCCAGCCTGGCGGCCTCTATTTTGGTGACCATCCCGCCGATGCCCAGCGCCCCGGCTTTGTCGGCCAGGCGTTCAATCTCAGCATCAATGCGCTTTACCTCGGTGATGAGCTGGGCACTGGGGTCACGCCTCGGGTCGGCGGTGTGCAGGCCGGCAATGTCCGTTAGCAGCAGCAGAAGGTCGGCGTCGACCAGGTTGGCCACCATAGCCGACAGGTTGTCGTTATCTCCAAACTTGGCCTCATCCAGCTCATCGACCGCCACCACGTCGTTTTCGTTGACAATGCAGAGCACCCGGAGCTGGAGCAGGGCGAGTAGCGTATTACGGGCATTGAGGTATCCGGAGCGGTCGGAAAGGTCAGCCTTGGTGAGCAGTGCCTGGGCTATTGGAATATCATACTGGCCAAAAAGTTCCTCGTAGATATGCATGAGGCGACTCTGCCCCACGGAGCAAAGCACCTGCTTTAAGGGGATGTCCTTTATCTTTCTGGTCAGATCCAGGCGTTGACGACCGGCGGCCATGGCTCCCGAAGACACCACGACGATTTCCACCCCCTGCTGGTGCAGCCGTGCTACCTGGTCGACCAGACTGGACATCATATCATGGGCCAGGCGGTCACTGCCGCCGGTAAGCAGGCTGGTACCCAGCTTTACCACTATCCGGTGACAGCACAGCTCTATAGATTCTAAATTCGTCCCGTTGTTCCTGCTCATTTCACACCGACCGAGATGATATGTTCCATTATAGCAATCTGAACGGCGTTGGACAAGGCGAGCGAGGTTACAATGTGGTTAAAAAGGCACATTACGGATTCATTGAAAGAATAAGCGCGGATTTGAGAAGCTCCGTCGGCGGTGTTAGAATGAACCCGGAGGGCTGGTCGTTGGCGACGAGCCCTAGAGGTGTTTGGAGAATTTTGTCTGTATGCCACTGGATTTAACTCGAATACTGAGCTTGATTGAAGATGTGCCAGCGTTCGGCCAGTTACTGGCGGCGTGGCCTCGTCAGATTCTTGGCAAAAGGGTCATTTTGCTCGATGCTGCCAAGCCTTATCTCATCGCGGCGCTGTGCCGCCACTGGCGGCAGCCTGTTCTCGTGGTGACTGCCCAGCCGGAGCAGGGTAAAAAACTGTTCGAGCAGCTTTCTGCGTGGACGAGCAGTGCGGTCAGCGTTTTCCCTGAGCCGGACGCTTTACCCTACGAGCGAATTATGTCAGACCCCACCACCGAGTTAGAGCGTGTCCGGGTGCTTTCAATGCTGGCCAGTTGTGAAACGGGTGAGCATTCAACAGAGCCGCCTCTTGTGGTTGCTTCGGCCCCGGCACTGATGACCAAAACGACGGCATTTCATGACTTTGCGGCCAGTTGCAGCAAGATAAAGGTAGGGATGGATATAGAGCCATACCAACTCCTGCGCAGCTGGGCAGACATCGGCTATAAGACGGAGGGCATCGTCGAGGTTCCCGGCACGATGAGTCATCGCGGCGGCATCCTCGATGTCTACCCTCCCACCAGCGAGCTACCCGCCAGGCTGGAATTCTTCGGCAATACCGTGGAAAGCATCCGTCTTTTCGACCCGGAAAACCAGCGCTCTCTGGAAAGGAGAGAGTCGATATCGGTGGCGCCGGCCACGGAATTGCTGGCGCTATTACAGGGTAAGAGAGCGGATCTGGAAGGCGTTCTTCGCAGCCTGGACCTGGCCAGTCTCACGACGGAGATGTGCGAGCAGTACGAACAGGAAATAGCCATGATGCTTGACCGACAGCGACCGCATAACGGTCAGTTCTACGCTTCGCTGTTCAATCAAGGCAGCCTCATTGACTACCTGCCGGAAGGCGCGGTTTTGCTGCTCGATGAGCCGCAGGGCATTGAGCAGGCAGTGGAGGAGCTGCATTCTGAGGCCGAGCAGATGCGAGGGGAAAAGGTGGCCAGGGGAGAGCTGCCCGGTAATTTTCCCCGCACCTATTTTACCTGGGAAGAACTAAAGGAAAAAATCAATGGCAGGGGAAGTCTCAATCTAACCGCCTGGGGTGATGGTGAAGAATCATTCCAGTTCAACTTTGCCCCGGCCCCGAACTACGCCGGCCAGCTGACTTCATTATTTAGAAGGATAAAGCAATTTTTAAAAGGGAAACGAAGGCTTGTCATCGTCAGCCAGCAGGCGAGCCGCCTCTCCGAGCTGCTGGAAGATGAGGATATAATCGCGGCGCCGGTTACTGAAGTTAAGCAGGTGCCACCACCCGGCTCACTGACGCTGGTCCAGGGCTCGCTGGCCGAGGGCTGGGTGATGAACGGCGAGACCTACCTGTTCACTGATGCCGAGATTTTCGGCTTCGTCAAGCAGCGACGGCAGGTGAAAAAGCACCCGGTGTCAAAGCAGAAGCTCTTCGTCGATATTACGCCGGGCGACTACGTGGTGCACGTGGAGCACGGCATCGCCAAGTTCACCGAGGTCAGGACGCTGCGCCGCGACGGCAACGAAAGGGAATATCTGGTGCTGCGCTATGCCGCTGGCGACCGCCTCTATGTCCCTACCGACCAGATAGACCGCGTCAGCCGTTACGTTGGTGCCGGCGACCGCCCGCCGGTCTTGAGCCGGCTGGGCACGCAGGAATGGAGTCGCACCAAGCAGCGGGCTAAAGAGGCCGCCGAAGACCTTGCCCAGGAACTGCTGGCTTTGTACGCCACCAGGGAGGTGGTGTCCGGCTTCGCCTTTTCCCGCGACACGCTCTGGCAGCAGGAGATGGAGGCCTCGTTCCCCTATGTTGAGACGCCCGACCAGATGGAGGCGCAGCATGACGTCAAAGGGGACATGGAAAAAGCCAAGCCGATGGACCGCCTCGTCTGCGGCGACGTCGGCTACGGCAAGACAGAGGTCGCCATACGGGCCGCTTTCAAGGCGGTGATGGATAACAGGCAGGTGGTGGTGCTGGTGCCCACCACCGTGCTTGCCCAGCAGCATTATGCCACGTTCCGGGAGCGACTTGACGCCTTCCCGGTCAGAATCGAAGTCCTGAGCCGCTTTAAATCGCCAAAAGAGCAGGATGAGATTGTCGACGGACTGGCTTCGGGCAAAGTTGACATCTGCATCGGCACCCACCGTCTTTTGCAGAAAGATATACGCTTCAAAGACCTCGGGCTGCTTATCATTGACGAGGAGCAGCGCTTTGGCGTCAACCACAAGGAATACCTGAAAAAGATGCGCCGGGAAGTTGATGTTTTAACCTTGAGTGCCACTCCTATCCCCCGCACCCTGCACATGTCGCTGGTGGGGGTGAGGGATATGAGCACCATGGCGACGCCCCCCGACGAGCGCCTGCCCATCAAGACCTACGTTGCCGAGTACAACGACGGGCTCATCCGCGAGGCCATCCTCCGCGAGCTGGAGAGAAACGGGCAGGTCTTCTTCGTGCACAACCGGGTGCAGAGCATTGGCATGGTCGCGCAGAAACTGGAGTCGCTGGTGCCGGAAGCGAGAATCGCCGTCGCGCACGGGCAGATGCCGGAGGGCGAGCTGGAGAAGGTGATGGCGGAATTTGCGCAGAGAGAGAGCGATGTGCTCGTCTGCACCACGATTATCGAGTCGGGCCTGGACATGCCCAACGTCAATACCATGATGGTCAACCAGGCGGACAAATTTGGCCTGACGCAGCTCTACCAGTTGCGGGGTCGGGTGGGTCGCGGCGCCAGCCTGGCCCATGCCTACTTCCTCTATGACCGGGAGAAGCGCCTGACGCCCACGGCGCAGAAACGCCTGCGCACCATTTACGAGGCCACCGAGCTCGGCGCGGGATTTAATATCGCTATGAAAGACCTTGAGATAAGGGGCGCGGGCACGCTGCTGGGGACGAAGCAGAGCGGGTACATCACTGCCATCGGTTTTAACCTGTACTGCAGATTGCTCGCTGAGGCGGTGGAGCGGCAGAAGGACAGGCTGGCGGGCGTTAAAGAAGAAGAGGTAAAACCGCCCCGCCTCCCCGCCCCGACCATTGACCTGCCCCTCGATGCCTACATTCCAGAGGACTACGTGCCCGACCTCGAGACCAGGCTCGGGCTGTACCAGAAGCTGGTGAAGGTGGAAGATATGGAGGATGTGGAAACGCTGGCGCAGGAGTTCCTCGACCGCTTTGGCGCTCTGCCTGAAGAAGTCCAAAACCTGCTCTACGCGGTGAGGATAAAACTGCTGGCTGCCAGCGCGGGCATCGAGTCCGTGTCCACCGAGCACGGCCAGATTATCATAAGGCGCTTTGAAGGCTTGCCCTTCGACCGCCAGAAGCTAGAGCCGGTAATAAGAGACGGCATCAGGGTGGGCCATACGCAGATTTCCTTGAACTTGAGGAGATTGGGGAAGGAGTGGAAGGAGGTGGTGGAAGGGGTGATTAAGAGAAATTAACATAATGTGGTAAAATATGGATAGGAAGATAGGCATGGGAGGTTTTAAAATATGAATAAAAATGAGGAAAGAATATATAAAGATTTGATGTATACCCAGAAAGCATACTTTACAGGTGAACAAATCTTTCCGGTTTGGGAAAGTATTTATGCATTGATTGTGAGTGGACTTTTTGTTACATATTTTACTGCCACAAGTTTGGGATTTCTTGAACAGCTGATTTTATCTTTTATAGGTCTTTTTATCTCTTTTGGCTGGTTTTGTTTGGTAAGTAGAAATCATCTTTATTCGCTAGCTCGGCGTGAAAGGATGAAAGAGTTAGAGAAAGCTATACAGGATGAAATCTTAGGGGGAATTGAAGCGGTAGAAAGTGATATGAAGCCGTTTAGTTTAATTCAATACCAAGAGACATATATCAGTGAGCGAGAAAAGTTATGGAATAAGGTCAAGACTTGGTGTATTAGGAAGATATTACCACTTTTGCTGTCGTTTATTTGGTTTGTACTTATAATCTACACAGTCGTGTGTTGGTTAAATTAGACTTGATATTAAAAATTATGTTAGCGTGGTATAAGGATAAGGCAGTCCAAGAGGGGCGAAAGCCCCTCTTTTCCTCCCCCTCTCCTTTCAAGGAGAGGGACTGAACACCATGGGCAATTACATGTACTCATTAATGCAGAAATCCGCGAACACAAATTGGCGGGGCAGACACTCTTCCTCACATGAGTCCACGGAAGTAGCCGTGATGTAAGGGGTTGCTTGAATCTAGTCTCATTCTGCGGCCATTATATGCATTGGTATAAGGTCAAATTTGTTAGAATAGTGCTGTTGTTGTCGTCACAAAAAGATAGAAGGTGACAGGGCATAGCCGGGCCTATTCATAGATGACTGGCCTTAGTGGGTATGGCGAGCCGTACAGGTCTCGAACCTGCGACACCCTGATTAAAAGATACAGAAGGTTTGTCCCTGAGAGTAACAAAGAGTAAATACTAATACCCTTAAATATTGGATTTAGCTTCAGGTGGTACTTTTTAGTACCACCTTGTCTTTTATCGTGGTGAAAAGTTCGTTAGCAAAAATGTTAGCAATTAAACAATTGGACTTTGATTTATGTACCGACGCAAGGTTACGAGAGTAAGCATAAATACCTACTCATATCCATATTAAATAGGCATAATGACCGATGTAAGCATTGCCTTTTGTAGAATACCATTCCCCTTGTAAAAAGGACAGGCATATTGTAATATTGACAGGTGGGGATGTAGGGATATAAGCAAGAGCTAACAAGGGTACTTTAATACCAAAAACTGTTTAACCGGCCATTTGATAAATATTACTCTAATTAATACGCTTAAACATGGGTGCATTGGAAATCACAGGCAAATATATCAAAAGGGGGGTGATTAAATTCAGCCAGAAGCATGGTTAAAACGGCATATGATTAGTTAGGAGGTAGAACTTAGTGAGAAAATCGATAGTTTTTGGATTATTAACACTTCTAGTAATTGTCAGCCTTATCGCTGGCGCTTGCGCCAAACCAGCGCCTGCACCAGCTCCAGCTCCGGCACCAGCTCCGGCTCCAGCTCCAGCTCCGGCTCCAGCTCCGGCTCCAGCTCCGGCTCCGGCACCAGCCCCGGCCCCGTCCCCGGCTCCTGCTCCAGCCCAACCTGCCGAAGTGCATGAATGGATATTTCAATCACACACCGCGGCTGGAACTAAATGGAATGAAGGACAGGAGAGGCTGAAGAATAACATTAATGCCGCCAGTGGCGGCCGCATCGTTGTCACCCACCATCCGGCCGGAGCGGTTGTCCCCGGGACACAGGAGTTTGACGGTGTCTCTGAGGGCTTGCTTGACATGGGCAGCACCTGCACCATGTACTGGAAAGACCGGTTTAACGCCGCCAACCTGTTCACTTATACCGTTGCCGGACTTTCTCCCGCAGAGTCAAAAATCTGGCACATGCAGGAGGGTGTTGATTACCTGAACCAGATGATTCAGGAGAAAGACTACGACGTCTACATCCCGGCTGGTGTCATCACCACTCCCGAGATGTTCCTCAGCACCGGCGCTAAAGAGCTTAAATCAGTGGCTGACATCAAGGGCCTGAAGATTCGAACTGCCGGTGACGATGGCGTCATCTTCTCGAGGATGGGCGCCGCGGTAGTGTTCCTTCCCAGTGCCGAGATCTATGAAGCCATGCAGCGCGGCGTGATTAACGCCTTCCAGCTGAGCTCACCGGCGATGGACTGGTCATCGGCCACCTACGAGATTGCCGAAAATATCTATCTCGGAGGCACGCGCCAGCCCTGCGAGTGGATGCCAATGATGTTCAACACCGATTCCTGGAACGCGCTGGATGACGATCTCAAAGTCCTGCTCGTCGAACTCATTCAAGGTGAGGCCTGGAACTACTACTCAATGATGACCGCGGCCGACCTGGTAGCCGTACAAAGCTACATTGACTACGGTACCAATATTGTCTCGATTCCGAAGGACATCGAAGAAGAAGTGGTCAAGGAAGCCCTGATTCTGTACGAAGAGTTATCGGCTGATGATCCCTTCTTTGCCGAGGTATTTCAGTCCATAGAAAGGTTCAAGGCTACTTACCGAGCAGCCTGGCCCAACGGCATGTAGGGTTATTGTCCCCTGCTTCGTGAAGGTTCACGAAGCAGGGGATTCCCTGTTAGCTAAACAAGAAAGATAAGCAATGAGAAAAGTACTGAGATTTATTGACTACCTCAGCGACTTATCGGGAAGGTCAGTGCGCTGGTTAGCCATGATTCTGGTTCTGGTAATGACCACTGAGGTTGTCATGCGCTATGGGTTCAACCACCCGACGATGTGGGCATATGAGAGCAGCCTGCAGCTGGGTTGTGCCATGTATGCCCTTGCCTATTGTTATGCCCAGCGACATGACGCCCATGTCAGAGTTGATATCTTCTATACGCATCTATCGCCTCGGGGAAAGGCAACGATTGACGTCATTTGCGGCTTAATGATGTTTCTGCCGGTGATTGGTCTACTCGTAGGTGCCTCCTGGGTCTGGGCGATAAAGTCCTGGACAATCCAGGAGAAAATGGTGGAGACGTACTGGTATCCCCCGTACTATCCATTGAGAACGGTGGTGGCGATTGGCTGGACAATGCTGGGCCTGCAGGGCTTAGCGGGAATCTTGCGTAGCTTTTATACGTTGATAAGGAATAAAGCCTATGATTGAATTGAGTCCAGAAGTTGTTGCTATCGCGATGCTCGGAGGGGTCCTGGTTTTAGTCTTGACCGGTTACCCTTTAGCATACGTGGTCGGGATAATAGCATTAGTCGTTGGTTTTTTTGTCTGGCAGGGCCAGGTATCGCAGATGCTTTATCTCCGTGCCCAGAAGATAATGTTGAACTATACCCTCTTAGCCGTCCCCCTGTTCGTCTTTATGGGTGTAATGCTGGAACGCTCGGGGATAATTGAAAGACTTTATGACGTATTATACCTGTGGCTTGGCGGGTTCAGAGGTGGACTGGCGATAGTCACCGTCATCGTTGGCACTATTATGGCCGCCACCGTGGGCATCATTACCGCCTCCGTCACCCTGCTGACCCTGGTTGCCTTGCCCTCGATGATAAAACGCGGCTACAGCAAGAGCTTTGCCGCCGGCGCCTGTACCGCCGGCGGTGTCCTTGGTATTCTAATACCGCCAAGTATCATGATCGTCCTTTATGGGCCAATGGCGGAACTATCGGTAGGCAGACTATTTTTCGGCGCTTTTGTTCCCGGTTTCATTCTCTCTGCTCTGTATATGAGTTATATTGTTATCCGTTCACTTATACAGCCGAATATTGCGCCACCGGTGCCTCTTGAGGAAAGGGCCATCCCCTTCGTACAAAAAACGACGAAGCTGCTCGTGGCACTGGTTCCACCGGCCATACTTATCATGTCCGTGCTGGGTGTCATTTTTATGGGGATAGCTGCTCCCACCGAGGCAGCCGGTATTGGTGCCTTTGCCGCGACATTACTGACCATCGCCTACCGCCGGTTTACCTGGGATGTTCTGAAAGAGGTCACCCTGTTGACAGCCAAGCTCTCCGGTTTTATCCTGTTAGTCGGGTCAATGTCTTTCGCCTATACCGGCGTCTTCCTTGGCTCCGGGGGCGGGAAGGTGGTGGCGGACCTCATCCTGGCTACCCCCGGGGGTAGATGGGCTGCCTTTGCCGTTATCATGTTCATCTGCTTCCTCTTGGGCATGTTTATTGACTGGATTGGCATTATCTTCATCATGGTTCCGATCATAACTCCTATCGGTGAAGCCCTGGGGTTTGACTCCATCTGGTTTGCCATCATGATCTGCGTGAACCTCCAGACTTCTTTCATGACGCCTCCCTTCGCCATGGCTATCTACATCTGCCGGGGTGCTGCTGACCCATCATTGGGCGTAACGGTGGCTGATATCATCCGAGGCGTAATTCCGTTTGTTATACTTATCCTAATTGGCCTTGCCTTGCTTGTCATCTTTCCCAACCTGATACTCTGGCTACCTAGTATGATGATACGGTAAACGTATAGAAGAGATAAATAAAGAAGGCGGGCTCTGCTAGGGGAAACTGAGGTGCTAGGGGTTTTTCTCAGCCAACTAGCTTAAATGTTTTACCTCCCCTCCCGTGTGATGCCTCAGCCGTAATCGGGCAAGTGGCATCCTGCCTTTCTAGACACTGACGTGCCCCCCAAAAACTGTACCATTTATAATGTTAGTCGATGAACTAGTAGACTTGTGCCGATATTTGTTCAATGCGTCTTTTTCTCCAGCAAACATTCTAAGCCATTACACGGTTTGCGGCATACCCATGCTACTTTGATGCTCAGTGCAGGTATTCACCCAAAGGTCGTGTCAGAGCGTCTGGGGCATGCATATATCGGTATTACGCTAGACATATACAGCCACGTATTACCTGGAATGCAAGAAGCAGCGGCGGAAAAGTTTGGTAGG
The DNA here is from genome assembly GCA_016783105.1 of Dehalococcoidales bacterium. Next base: position 11,018 of record JADHXF010000023.1, read on the forward strand.
ATGTTTGAAGTGGGTGATAATGAAAACTCAGAACCTAATGTTAGCAAAATGTTGGCAAATGGTGAGGGGAGCGAGTGCAGGCCGTCAGGGTCTCGAACCCTGGACACCCTGATTAAAAGTCAGGTGCTGAATTTACCCTAATTTTGGCAACTTCTACGCACAAATTCCCTGGAAAAACGACTCCATTTTTAACGAATCAGGTGCTCTAATTATTCCCGATTCTTAAAGAGCCCTGCCTTGTATACAATATCACATCCTTATGCTTATTTCAATCGTGAATGGCTTGATGCCACAATAGGCATTTTGTCCGATTTAGTTCTGCACTATAGCTCCGGTCTAAGCTCACGTGTCAACAAGCTTCATTTCCAAATCTAGGCCCTTTTTCAGGTCTGCCTGACCTTTTGCACTCGCAAAAGCCCAATCCGGTAATCACACTTTTTGCAATTTTGTTGCATTAGGAAGGATTTGTCCCAGCACCTCAATGTAACTTCTAATTAATGATAATAAAATGTTGTGGCCTATTACTTCATGGACAGCCGGGCGGATGAGGCGCGGGACTGCCAGCGCTTTCCATCAAGCTCTGGCTTTCAACCACTCAAGTCGGCCTCTGATACGACGTGCCGCCGTGAGACTAGTCTTGCCTTTCTTCAGCTGGTGCGATAATGTCACGTCCCCGATAACATCCTGAACCCAGTTGCTGAAATCATTTTTGTTACCATTGACATGAGAAAGGTATATTTCTTCTGTCATTTCCTTAAGGGCTAAAGCCAAGTCATTCAAATTTTTTAAAACCTTCCCGTCACAGCACCAGAAAACCTTATCTTCCGGAACATCTTCCAGTCTCATTCTGATTGTATTTTGCTTTACCGCTATCATAAAATTCCTCTTCTTTTGGTTAATTGTTGTCCAATCGGGGCAACAAGCTTTATCGTCATTGCTCCAGAAAAGAATGGGAGGAGCTATTTCCTTCCATCCTGAACGCTTTCCGGCAAAATTAGTTATTTACTTCTTGGTGCCAAAGGGGGCTTGCTGGCGCCACCACCTGGTTTACTCGGCTTTTTAACCATAAACAGTATTACCTCCTTGCTCTCCCGGTTACCTGCTATGCTTAAATTCAATACATCGAAGATTTAAAATGGCGCTCTTTTATCCACCGAGCGATATCTTTGGCTTTATCAGTATTTGACATCTTGAGGCCTTTGCTGCTCAGTTTCTCATTTACTACTGGTACCGCTGACAGAGAATATTTTTTCTCTCCCTTTCCCGGATACTTGGGATTAAGCTCAACCAGAGCCGCGCCTCGACCCAGAGGTCCACCCGATGCCGGGCTGGCATTAAGATAGAAAAAGACCTTGCTTCCCGGTTCGCTTAATGCCTCAATTTGCTGTAGAATTTCCTTCTCACTGTAAATGGTGACCTTTTGTATAGTCCGTTTTTCTTTAAGTTCGACTTTTTTCGATTCTTTGTCGAACCAGCCCTCAAATAGAACCAACTTCGGGTACTGGTCCAGTGTGGTGTAGTTTTTTACTTTTACGTTGTTAGTGTCTGCTTCAGTATCCGAAAATACCCTGACGTCAAAACCCTTTTCCCCGGCTGACCTGGGTCGCATCACCGCCGACAACCTCCATACCCGGCCCGGCTCTTCATTCATGTGTTTTATAAGGTAGTTTCCTAATATTTCAGGAATTGACTTCGGTCCGGGTAATTTTTCCGTCATCTCTTTCCCGGCTTTAGCTACCGCAGGTTTCTCTTCTCTGGCCGCAACCGGTATTGCATCCACCATAGCCGTGCCAGTACCTGCCGGGCTTGCCTCAACAGGCGTCGCCGTCAGTTTCTTTTTTCTCCAGAACATGGATCAAGCCTCCCCTTTTTAAGTATTTCCCTTGACTTACTTGCCATCATCATGTAATATTAATTATGTTTTATAAATTATGAATTTGTTTTCACGTATTATAAATCATTAGTTTAGTTTTGTCAATATATTGAGGCCTTTATTTATTGAAGTTATTTTTTCCTGATAACGAGTTATGGGAAGTGGAAAAAGAGGGTTGCATTTTTCCGGTTGCCTATGCTATAAAGTTAGACAATGTGTCTGACATGATTTGATAATGATGATTTATTATTCATTTCTCTCTTTGTTAACTGGATATGTCTGAGTGGACTTTTTTAACCAACCATGCTATTGTCCTCAGCTATCTTTCAATCTATCCCCGTATCACAGCCCGGGAGTTATCCAACGCCATTGGCATCACAGAAAGGGCAACACGAAAAATAATTGCCGACCTGCTTCAAAATGGCTACATAAGCAAGGATCTGGAAGGTAGGCGCAATCGTTACCATATCAATCCTGACCTGCCGCTGCGCCACCCCGGTCTGAAGGAGACGGCAGTCGGTTATCTGCTTGAGATTCTCGGCTGGAAAAGGCGGGGGCGCCCGCGCAAAGCAAAATGATATCCTTCTGCTGGGGATATATCGCCCTAATCTAACATTATATCTGGACAAGTTTTTGGGAGGCAGGCAGTCATTACCTTGACCTCGGTATGAGAGAGAAGTCGTAGTGCCGGCATCATTCTGGTTTCTATAGTTGAGTATGATGATCCATCAATAACGGGTAGAGTTTTCACCCCAAACTTCCTGGACCGTTTTGATTGTCATCTTATCCATAGCGCAGACAATCTTGGAGATTTAATCCTTGGCTTCAGTCTCCTTATGTGATGACTTCTCCCCGCTATGCGCCGCGGTGCGTAGTGCTTTTCTCACACTTTCCACTGCTTCGGGCCCGACCGCCTCCGCTACCTCCAGTGCCCCTACAGTTGCTTTTACTATCGCCGCCTCTTCATTTAAACCGCTTCGTTTTGCCATTTCTTTGGCCGCTTCAATTGTCCCGATGGTGGCTGCAGTCAGGTCGGCACCCGTTTCTATGGCACCCTGAATAATGCCCTGGCTGGCTCCCTGTATCCCGTTTAAAGGGTTTACTCCTGCTTGGCCTGAGGCAGTTATTACGCCAGTGGCCACTGGACCCACCAGGTTTTCAATTGCCACAGGCTTATCATCGATAACGTGCATTGCTCCCCGGGCTGCCTGCCGGGTTATCTCTACATCGTGCACCTTCGATCCTTCTCTAGCCGCCCAGACTGAGGCCAGGCTGCTTTGTAATGCCTTAACCAGTCTCTTGGTTACCTTACGCCCGCGTACTGCGGTCAGGGTAGCTGCTCTTGATGCCGAGGCAATCTGGTAGGCGGTGACGCCGATGGCAACATCCAGGCCGGGGACAGGTATTTTCTTGAGATAGCCGAAGGGGAAGTTGCTCAGAAGGTTATGGCCAGGTACTGAACTCATCGGACGCGAAATCTCCCGAGTTGGGAACATCAGAGACTCGAGAAGCACCTCGCGGCTGACCTCTCCTTCCTCACGGATGGTGGCTAAAGTAGCTAAAGTTATCAGGCCAACTATGAAGGCAATGCCAAACAGGAACTCAAGCCCGACGACGTTCAGAGCGGAAAACTCCGCGCTATTAAACGGGCTGGTCCAGGTAACGGTCAGGTCCAGCTGGCGCGAGCTGAAGAAGTCTGCCAATAAACCTCCGCACAATGGTCCCAAGCCAGCGCCCAGGTTGGTTGCCAGCGAAGCGCCGGCAAGGTAAGAGGTTGCTTCGCCTTTAGGGGATAACTTCAAACCGATTGTTGCGACCGCTAGGGTTACTCCGGCATTAGCGATGCCGGCAAAAATATGAAGGACTAACAGTAGCGGTATGGTGAGTACGTAGCGCTCGGGCATGGTGGTGAATATCCAGCCAAAAATAACCAGAAGATAGAGAGAAGCGCAAAGAGACAGGACTGCCTTGTTGCCGAATCTGTCAACGAAGCGTCCCCAGACGCGCAGGAAAAGTATATTGAAAAACTGGCTCAGGATGCTTAAGGCGATGACCCAGGAGAGCGGTAATCCCAGACGCCTCAGCATGTAGACGGCGAAAAACGGAATCGCCAGATTGGAGGCAAAACCCCAGGAAAATAAGAACTGTATAAGCTGTCTGAAATTCCGGTCCCGGACGGGGGCGCTCAGCCTTGCCCAGATTGAGGGTTGAGACTCCAGCGACGGTTGCATCAATGGCTCGGGCATCAGTGCCATGAAGATGGGGCTGGCCATGCCCAGAAACAGGGCGCCAAATAAAAGCACATAGGTATACCCCAGGATAGCGCTCTGGCCGGTTGTCCGTTCCTGCCAGAAGTCGATAAAAAAGGCAGCCCCCAGGCTGAAGGCAACTGCAACCACTGTGGACAATGCCAGACGCCTAGAAAAGATCTGCCCGAGCATCTTTTGGGGGATGAGGTCACGAATCCACCCGTTCCAACCACAGTTACTGATAGCGGCCAGTAAGCCGCGGATTGCCATCAGAACGAGGAGCAAAGATATGGCTATGCCGCTCGGAGTTTTTATAAAAACCGGTATCAGGGCCATGGGAAACCAGAGCATCTGGGCTGGCAACCAGGTCATTAAAGCAATGACTTTACGCTTCCGAAATTTCTCTACCAGCCAGATTGTCGGCAGCTGGAGAGTCTGCATGAGGAAAGGGAGGGCCGCCAGAATGCCTATCTGCAGGTTATTGGCACCGAGGGCAAGGGCAAAAGCCGCCAGAAAGCCGCTGGTGGTAATGCTAAACAAGCCCAGAGATGCCATCCCCTCGAAGGTAAACCAGTGCAAACCTAAGGCAATATCCTGATCAGAGATGGTTGGCTTGGGCTTAAGAAATCTGAGTGGATTCATGTTATCATACCGGATTCAGGCAGTAAGTATATGTCGGGCTTGGTGCAAATATTTTACCGCGGTGTTTATCCGGGCGATGTCATTTTGCCGTATCGCTTTTTGATTTTACTCCCCGGCGTTTCCAGCCGAGCGTCGCCAGCAGTTCTCCTAAGGACGCATCAGTTATTTCATCCCTAAGTGGCACGTTGGGATGGATTCTGTACTTGTTCTGGCGGCCAACTTTGATTCTGGTAATGTACCCGGCGTCCTCAAGATCAACTATTATCTTGTGCGTTGTCCGCTCGGTTAGACCGATATCGTTGCTGATTTCCCGGGCGGTCATATCTGGATTTTTGGCAATCGTAATCAGCACTAAACCATGGCTCGTAAATAAGCTCAAGTCTGCCATCTAAAACACCTCCAGAAAATAAAATTATAAAAAATACAAAAATACTTGACAAGCGCCGTTATTCTTATATAATAATACTAGAAACATGTTTCTACTAACGATATTCATAACTTAATTATCTTGATACATTATGCTAGAAACGTTGGAGTAAAGTCAAGTAGTTAGATAACCTTGAATCTAAAGGGCAGGGATGAAGTGAAAACAGCAATGAATATTAAACGCCAATTTATATCTAGACCAGAGAAACGCCCGGCTGAGTGTAAGAGCACCGGCGAGGCCGAAGAAGAACCTCCTGGTAAAAGTAATATCTTTGCCGACCCTGAAGAACCTCCCAGTAAAACAGCTGCTAATAGATACCGGTTTTTTGGACACATACCAGACTCCCTCTGGAACGACTGGAAGTGGCACTTCCGGAATAGAATCACCACCGTTGGCCAGTTAGCTGAATTTATTCCTCTATCAAAAGAGGAGCAGACACAGCTCAGACTGGTGACCATGCGCTACCCTCTATCGGTGACCCCTTATTACCTCTCACTCATTGACCCGGATGACCCTGATGACCCGATAAGAAAACAGGCTATCCCTTCCGTCTTAGAGATTACCATGGGGACACTGGGCCTGGAAGACCCGCTCGCCGAGAAAGAGGACTCCGTGGTTCCCGGACTGGTTCATCGCTACCCGAACCGGGCTCTGATGGTGCTTACCGATATCTGCCCGATGCTCTGCCGCCACTGCACCCGCAAGCGAGAATGGCGGCACGGTGGGTGGGTGCGCACCGAGGGCGAGATTGAGGCCATGCTGGAGTATTTGCGCCGGAACCGTGGCATCAGAGATATTATCCTCTCCGGCGGTGACCCCCTGACGCTTTCCACCCGCCGGTTGGAAAGTATTATCTCCAGGATAAGAGAAATAAGGCATGTTGAAATCATACGTATTGGCACCAGGTACCCCGTGGTGCTGCCCCAGCGCATAGATGAAGAACTGTGTGCCATGCTGTCTAGATATGGCCCCATTTGGCTAAACACTCATTTCAATCACCCCCGGGAGATAACGCCGCAGGCGGCAGCGGCCTGCGACCGACTGCTGCGCAGCGGCGTCCCGGTAAACAACCAGTCTGTCCTGCTGCGTGGCGTCAACGATACTGTCAAGACCCAGATGACGCTATGCCAGGGCCTTCTCCGGATAAAGGTGCGCCCGTACTACCTCTTCCAGTGTGATGAGGTGCAGGGGACGGAGCACCTTCGCACGCCGGTGGAGGCAGGCATAAAGATAATCGAAGGCATGCGCGGTCATACATCGGGCCTAGCCGTGCCGACCTTCGTGGTGGACCTTCCTCAGGGCGGAGGCAAAGTTCCCCTGCAGCCGAACTACGTGCTGGCGCAGAATGAAGAAGAACTGGTACTGAGGAACTACCAGGGAAATCTCTTCCATTATCGCAACCCCAGAGAGCAAGCATACCTGGAGTTAACGGCTATCACTGGTCTGCTTACTGAACCGGAGTCACCATTTGAATCAAAAGGAGCTAGAGATGCGGATAGGGTTATCGTACGACCTTAAAGAGGCCGTATCAGTTGAGCAAGATGACCCCGTTGATGCCCTTGAGGAATACGATTCCCTGGAGACGATAGAAATCATATCAGCGGCTCTGGAGGCTAAGGAGCACTCGGTCGTCAGGCTGGGCGGGGGCAGCGAGTTTATCGATAATATCCGGCGGGTGAAGGTAGACATCGTCTTCAACATAGCCGAAGGCAGGGGCAGCTACCGCAGCCGGGAGGCCCAGGTCCCCTCTATTCTGGAGATGCTGGACATACCTTATACCGGCTCTGACCCTCAATGTCTGTCAATATGCCTGGATAAGCCGCTAACCAAAAAGCTGGTGGCGGCCGCCGGTGTCAGCACCCCGCAGTGGCGGGTAATAGATAATAGTGAAGGGCTTGGCCGGACATCCTGGGATGAGTTCCCTTTCCCGGCCATCATCAAGCCGGCGTATGAAGGCTCAAGTAAGGGGATTCGTCTTGATTCAATCGTGAATAATCCAGAACAGGCGGCCGTGACGGTGCCGAAGCTGCTGGCGTATTACCGCCAGCCGGTTATGGTGGAGGAATTCATTGCCGGGGATGAAGTCACCGTAGGCATCACAGGTAACTCCCCGCCCAAAGTACTGGGCTTGATGCGTATCCTGCCGCGTAAAAATGAAGCGCCCTTTGTCTATTCTCTGGAAGTGAAGCGGGACTGGCAAGCGCTGGTCGACTATGAATGCCCTGCCCGGCTTGAGGAAAAGGTGCTGGATAAAATATCGGTTTCCAGCCTCAAGGTCTTCAAGGCCCTGGAGTGCCGGGACTTCGCCCGGCTGGATTTCAGAGTCAGCCCGGAGGGAGAACCTTACTTCCTTGAGATAAACCCCCTGCCCGGGTTGGGAACCTACAGCGACCTGGTTATCATGGCCATAAAGCTGGGGTGGACCCATGAAGCCCTGATAGGTGCGGTGTTTGATGCCGCTCTTGAGAGGTATCCTCAGTGCGTATGCGCGTAGCTATTGCCTACAATGAACCATACCCCTCACGTTATGATGCCGCCGGTGAAGAAAAAGCGGTGCTGGGCGTTCTTCAGGCCGTAGCCGCAGTGCACCAGGCACTGCTTGAGCTTGGTTACCACGTGACCCGTGTCCCTCTGGTACCACCGCTGGAGCAAGCCAGAAAGAAACTCCGGTCTCTGGATGTGGACCTGGTGTTCAACCTTTTTGAAGGCTTTTGCGGCCGCCCTGAAACAGAAGCTCTGGTGCCAGAGGCTTTGTCGAAGCTGGGGATACCCTGTACCGGCTGTCCGGGGAAAATACTGAGGCTGGCTCTCGATAAGGCCAAAACCAAGGTACTGCTGAAAGCCTCCGGCATCCCGACACCGGACTTCCAGTTGCTCAATCACCATGCGCTGCACATGTTCCAGCTCAGCTATCCATGCATTGTCAAACCCCGCGGTGAGGATGCGAGCCACGGGCTGACTGAAAAAAGTGTGGTCACCGATTTTGCTTCGCTGAAAAAACAGGTGCGACTGATAACCGGGGCTTACGGTGGCAGTGCTCTGGTTGAGGAGTTCATCGATGGGCGCGAATTTAACGCCACGGTTCTGGGTAACTCCCAGTGCACCGTGCTGCCCGTGTCGGAAATAGCCTATTCGCTGCCTCCGGAAATGCCCAGGATCCTCACCTTTGCCTCCAAATGGGAGCCTGCTAGCCTGTATTACCAGGGTACCGGAGCCGTTTGCCCGGCTAAAATCGAGGCTGAAGCGCAAGACCGCATCAGCCAGACAGCGCTGGCGGTTTTTAAGCTGCTTGGCGGTCAGGGCTATGCCAGAGTGGACATGCGGATGAACCAGGAGGGACAGCCAAGCGTTATCGAGGTGAACCCCAACCCGGATATATCCCCTGATTCCGGCGCCGTCCGCCAGGCTGAAGCCGCCGGGATGCCTTACCCGCAATTCATTGAGAAGATAGTACAGCTTGCGCTGGAGAAGGAATATCATGAAAATCAAGGTCCGTCAGATGCTACCAAAAGACAGGCCAGCCCTGATGGAAATACTGCAGAATACGCCCGAATTCAATGCGTCTGATTTAGAAGTTGCGGAAGAGGTTATTGATAGCTACTTGCATGATGCTAAAGGGTCGGGGTACTATGTACTGGTAGCCAAGGCTGGCTCAACTGTCGCTGGCTATATCTGCTACGGGCCTACCCCGCTGACTGACGGCACCTGGGACCTGTACTGGCAGGCAGTCGCCCGGGAAAAACGAGGACAGGGCATAGGTGGCGCTCTCATGGAGGCGGCGGAAAGGGAAATAATGCAGGCGAAAGGCAGGCTGGCGATTATTGAGACGTCCTCCACGCCAGCCTATGAGAACACCGTACGTTTTCACCTTGGTCAGGGCTATGAGATTATCGGCCGCATCCCTGACTTCTACGCGCCGGGAGACGACAAGCTTATCCTGCAAAAGCGACTGAGATGACATCAGATGATAAAGATAGAGAGAGGTCTGACTTATGTTCCTGATTCGCCGGGTCTACGATAATATCACCCCCGCCAATGAAGAAGCCATAGCACAGGTACAGAATATTCTGCGGTCTCAGTTTCCCAGATTACTAAATAGAACCGTTGCCAAACTGCCCGAGCAGCTCCGCAACCCGATGAAGTACCGTTTTCGTGCCATAATCTTTGTTGCCGAGGGTTTAAAAGGGCATATTGATGGCTTTGCCCTTCTTTTCCACGAGCCTTTTCTAAAATTCTGTTACCTTGATTATATTTCCACCACCAGACAAAAGACGGGCGGGGGTATCGGTGGCGCTCTCTACGAGAGGGTGCGGGAGGAAGCGCTTGACCTGGGTACTATCGGCCTTTTCTTTGAATGTCTGCCTGATGACCCGCAGTTAAACCGTAATCCTGAAACCAGAAAGCAGAACGCAGCCCGGCTGCGCTTCTACGAAAGATACGGCGCCCGCCCCATTGTGAACACTGCCTATGAGACTCCTCTCAAACCCGGTGATGATAATCCGCCTTATCTGGTCTATGACGACCTGGGACAGGATATAAGGTTGCCGCATGATACCGCCCGGGAGATTGTCCGCGCCATACTGGAACGCAAGTACAAGGGCGTATGCCCCCGTGACTATGTTGAAATGGTGGTTGACTCCTTCAAAGACGACCCGGTGCGCCTGAGAGAGCCCAGGTATGTGAAAAAAGCCCCGGCGCCAGTGAAGCATACCTTACCGCTTGACAAGCGTATCATGCTGGTCATCAATGACCGCCACGGCATTCACCATGTGGAAGAGCGCGGTTACGTTGAATCCCCGGTGAGGATAGACTCGGTTTTGCAGGAGCTTGATAAGACCGAGCTATTTCACAAGGTGGCTCCCCGGCATTTCTCGGAGAAGTACATTAAAGCAGTCCATAAGGCAAGGTTTGTTGACTATCTGAGAAACGTCTGTGCCAGTCTTGAACCCGGAACATCTGTCTACCCTTACGTCTTCCCGGTACGCAACCGGACTCGCCCACCGAAGGCGCTGCCAATACGCGCCGGGTATTACTGCATTGATACGTTTACCCCAATCAACGGCAATGCTTATCTGGCGGCTAAAAGGGCGGTGGACTGCGCACTGACCGCGGCGAAAAAGCTCCTTGAAGGCTATCGCCTGGCTTATGCCCTGGTGAGGCCGCCCGGGCACCATGCCGAGCCCAGCTCCTTTGGCGGCTTTTGCTATTTCAATTCCGCCGCCGTTGCTGCCGAGCATCTGAGCCATTACGGTAAAATTGCCATTCTTGATGTTGACTATCATCACGGTAACGGCCAGCAGGAGATATTCTATGAACGTTCTGATGTGCTGACCATATCCATTCACGGTCATCCCAGCTTCGCATATCCTTATTTCAGCGGCTTTGTCAGCGAAAGGGGAAGAGGGACGGGTCTGGGTTACAATATAAATATTCCCCTACCGGAAAATGTTGATGGCGAGGTTTATCGAAACGTCCTCCGGGACGCGCTGAAGCGTGTTACCAGGTTCGGCCCCAGATTCCTAGTCGTCGCTCTGGGGCTAGACACAGCCAAAGAAGACCCGACCGGTAGCTGGAGCCTGGTAGCTGAAGACTTCGAATCTATCGGGAAAATGATCGGCCCGCTCAGGTTACCCACGCTTGTCGTTCAGGAAGGCGGGTATGATACCCGGGTACTCGGCGTTAATGCACAACGCTTCTTTAACGGGTTGTGGTCAGGCTCTTACTCATCGTAAAAACTGCAAAGGTTGGTTAATAAAGCCCATAGCCTTCCTCATTGCACGATTGTCTGAATTGTGCAATTAATACGTAAGGGGGCTAGAAATAAACCAAGCTAGTCCCCTATCGACTTAACCTTTATCCTCGTAGGTTCAAACGATCCAGTGGTGAGAACCCCTGATGCTGTATTACTACATGATTTGCTGCCAGATTCGCGTAATGTCTTACCATTTCCAAATTTGAATGTCCAAGTATCCGCTGCAAGCTGAACACATCGCCGCCGTTTACCAGAAATCTGGTAGCAAAAGTACGCCGACAAAGATGAACGTGAAGGCGACGGACTCCGGACTTTTCAGAAAGTCTGGTAAACATCAGTTTCACACTGTTGGCTGATAGAAGAGTGCCACTTAATGGCCGTCAAAGTAATACGCTGCTACATATTTAGCCCGGTTTCCCGTTTCATCGAGCAACCGACATCGCCAGGTATCATGCCTGAAAATCGGGTGTGATATTATTTAGTTAAAGTGGAAAAACAGACGCCTAAGGAGGAAAATAAAAACTAAGAATCGATAGCCAATTTACCTGCCTTAGCGCGGTTCTCCTTCTTTCCCTCGTGTATCAGTATACTTACAGCCTCAGGGCCAACCGTAAAGTTTTTACATACTGCATCAGTGATGTCTTTTACAAGCCCTCTTTTCTGGTCAACAGTTCTACCTTCGTCTGCTTCTATAATTACAAGCGGCATATTTCTCCTCCTTAATAAGATTGGTCAAGTATAACATACAAGTTCCGCATGCAACAGCAGTATCAAAATAAAGAAAAGTATGAAACTGCGGATTCCGCCGAAATCGGCCACGTGTCCGCTCCAAATCGGCCGCTTGTCCAGGCAAATCGGCCACCCTGTAAAAAGGGTTCAGGGAGTGGCGCGGGGATGCCCATAGTCTAACTCATTTTACCGTCATCGGCAACT
>JADHXF010000024.1 GCA_016783105.1 Dehalococcoidales bacterium
AGACCCGCTCGGGCATGATGCTTCTCGACCACGCCCTGCTAAACCTCTACCGGAGCGGCAGCATCAGCGGCGATAGCCTGTTTGCCTGCTGCAACGACCGCGAGGAAGTGGCCAAGCTTATGGGTAAAGTGGCGGCGGAGTGATTTGTGCCAATCCTCTTAATTTTTAAATTTTCTACCTCGGGCAGGTCAAACAAAAATTGTAGTATATTTCATTTTTGGAATGGAACTCATCTTACGGCTCAGCCTGTGCAGAATGGGAATGAACCGCCACAGGTACCGCTTTGAGGCAATAAACGACCCCGCAGCTAGCATGGCTGCACCAGCAAAACCGGCCAAACCCGTTTTACTCAGGTTAGTCTTATAACCTGGAATTCCCTTTCTCATGATTCCAGCCAGCCTGAAAAATAGATTAATTCTGGTCTTCTTTGAGAGAAACCACGGTTGAGATTGAGCTACCATACTGGCACCGATACCTTGAAGCTCGCTCAGGCCCCCTTCGGCAACCTGCTTGAGCATAGCCTCCGCTCGAGGAGTCCTCGATATGATGACCGAAATACCTGCCTTATCATCGGAAAACTCTGGCAGCCAGGCATCACCGCAGGAGACATCGGCAAGCTCGGCGGCACCATCGCAGCAAAGCAGGCAACGCCATGGGGTAAAAGATAGCTCCAAGGTTTTATACAGTTCGAAAGTAGGGATGAACATCTTGCGGCCATTGTGCAAATGAACCGACGCCCCACCCGGCCACCCTTCCCCGCGATAGTCGATAGCTTTAACGTCTTCTTGATGAATGCCCTGTTGTGAGAGCAAATAATCAGTAGCCAGGAAGCTATAAGTATAGCCACAGAATATACCTATATGCAATACAATTCTGGCAGCAAGCGCTTTGTTAACCTGCTCAGATTTACGGATACCGTGTATATGGCATGGTAATCCCACTACGGCGTATTTCCCTTCTTTATCAAGAATTTCGCGCAGGGCGATATTTGCCGGTACCGGACAATACTTTGATTTTGCCGCAGAAATTATTTCCTCTCTGGTTCTGGCAATAAAAGGCTCGGGTTCCAGCGGGTTGTTCTCATTCATTCTGGTCACCAGCGCACCATCTATTAACCGGTCTTCAAGAGCAGACAAAAGCAGTGTGGTCACCATACCACCGGAAGCGCCATTATATCTCAATTTTTTATCAGCGGAGTAGCCCGAATAGCAGTTAATATGAACACCAAGTATGCTATCTCCTGATTTTTCAGAAAATGCATACTTATTGAGCTGGTCAAAATCCACCGAGTGGCCGGGACATACTTGCAGGCAAATAGAGCATTGGTTGCAGATTGTGAAATCTATTTGCGGAATATAAATACCTCTACGGTCATCTCTGGTCAATGCAATCGCCGCCAGGGGGCACAAAGAGACACAGGTTCCACAGCCGTGGCATAAGTCTCTGGCAACAACTTGGGCGATGGTTTTGTCTTTCTTCATATATACAGATATATATTAATCCGTTTGAACTACGAGCTGATCCTTATCTCAAACAGCCAGGGCCATAGCTTCCCGGTAACAAATAACCGCTCGTTCGCAGTGTCATAGGCGATACCATTCAGAACATCAACAGGCGTGCTGTAAGATTGAGGCGGCAGGAGTCCAGATAAATCTATCCATCCGCTGACCTGGCCACTGCCTGGCTCAATTATCGCTATATTGTCGGTCTGCCAAACATTGGTATATATACGGCCATTGATATATTCCAGCTCATTGAGCCTGTCCACAGGCACGCCATTGTCATTGACATCGATACGACGGGTTATTTCAAAAGTCTCGGGATTCAAAAAACGTAATGCCGAAGTGCCATCGCTCATAATCAGACATTCTCCGTCATGCGTAATGCCCCATCCCTCCGTGTCATAGGCAAAATCGCGTAGCAACTCAAAACTATTTTTGTCATAGATAAAACCCACGCCAGATTTCCAGGTTAGCTGGATGATGGTATCCCCGAAAACAGTAATACCCTCCCCAAAATACTGGTCTGGCAGTTCATAAATCTGCCGTACCTTGCCGGTTTCCAATTCTACTTTGCGCAACGAGGAACCCCCGTACCGTCCGGTTCCCTCATAGATAACGCCGTTTTCAAACACCAGCCCCTGTGTGAAAACATCCCTGTCATGGGGATACCTGTTGACTATCTCATATGTATAGACCGGGACCGACGGTGAGGTCACGTGGTTCTCGGCTTGCCTGCCATCCTCAGGGACACTTGAGCACGCGCTGATACCCAGTATCGCCAGGAGAAAAAAGGCGGCAAAAATAGATTTGCTATAAAACCGAACTGAAAACATGGTTCAATTATATTTCTTATCGGGTATCCTCAGCAATAATAAAGGGATTATCGCCATAACAGACAGGGAAGCCCAGAACAGGAAAGGCAATCCAGGATTGAGATTCGCCAGGCTATTACCCAGAGGAGGAGAAATAAAAGACCCCGGTTGCGCAAAAGTGAAAGCCAGTCCCAGCAGATACCATCTTTTGGTCGAATAACCAGCGACTGTCATCGAAAACTCAAACGGCTCAGAAAGTTGCGCTAACTGATATCGTAGGATATGGCATGCAACCGAGTTAAGTCAACTTCGGCCAGCGTGGCAAGTGCGGTGCGGGTTCTGCGTAACATGTGAGTTAGATTAGAACCAGCGACCTTCAGATAGCCGCCAGGAGGCATGGATAATTCTGCCTTCCCTGGCACCTCAATTTACACAAAGGCGAAGTAAAGTAGATTTATACCAGGCCCAGTTCCTTCAGTTTTTTATCCTCCGGTACTCCGGTGGTTTCATGCCATCCCATCAGCTTGTAATAATCTCTCTTCGCTTTTTCCATCTTGACCGGGTCCAGAGGCTTATCAGCCAAAATTCCGTCGGTCTTTGGCTGGTAGAAGCGCTGCGGCAAGACGTCATCAGAAGCAGAAAACCCTTCGCGGAGGTTGAACAACCTGAAAGTCGTTAGTGTTCTGTCGGCAATCGAGAAAAGGTCACTGACATCGACGCTCCAGCCTGTCGCCGCGTTAAGCAGTTCCGTAAGCTGCGTCAGGTTGTAAGGCAGAAACTGGCATACCACCAGAGAGTCGAGAATAGTCAGCCTTCTCTGAACATGCTGGAACAATCTTACTTTCTTGATACTGACATCCTCAACAGGGAACGGCCCGGTAATTCCCAATTCCGCTGCCTCTTTAACACGCCAGTTGTTATCACCGGCGTACATGTGGTCATGCAGATTGAGGCAGTGGTCAGCACCATGCGGATTGACCATGAAGCCGATACCGATGCCTGGTTTCGCCCTCGGCTCGTGCATTCCAGGCTCCAGCCCTTTAACCGCGATGGCAAATTGCTCGGCGCCACCACCAATCTGTCTGGCGGCCCGGGTAACTCCTTCGGCAAGCAGGTCGCCGATGCCCTCGCGTCTGGCAATCATCTCAATAAGCTGAAGCATCGCCTGCTCGTTGCCGAACCTCAAGTCAATGCCACCGGTGTCTTTACTGCTGAGCAGACCATTCTCGAAGCACTCCATGGCAAAGGCGATAACCTCGCCTGTTGAAATCGTATCCAGGGAGTAGGCATTACAGAGCTCGTTGCCCTTGGCAATTGCCTCCAGGTTATCGATTCCGCAGTTGGAGCCGATTGAGGCAAGTGTCTCATATTCAGGGCCTCCGTAATCAGGGTCAACCTTATAAGGCGAATCAACTTTAACCACCTTCTTACAGCGCACCGGGCAGGCGAAACAGGCGTCCATCTTAATTCCGATATTATTCATTACCGCAGGCGCGTCGATTTTTTTGACCGTCGGGAACAGGCCATCGCGGAAGTTCCTCACCGGCAGGTTTCCTATGGCCTCAAAACCGTCCATGCCCGCTCCAGTACCGTATTCCCAGAAACCCCTCATCAGCTCCCAGTTAGCCTTCAGCCATTTCGCTAATTCTCTGGCCGGCTTGCCATCAACGGCCTTCGGAGCATGGTGCCCTCTTACCGCTATTGCTTTCAAGTTTTTAGCCCCCATAACGGCGCCAACGCCACCTCTCCCGGCAGCGTCGAATAACCCGTTCATGACACAGGCGTACTTCACCAGGTTCTCTCCGGCAGGCCCTATCGAAGCAACGCGGATAAGGTCATCTCCCAGCTCAGCTATTATCTGCTGCTGAGTTTCCTTGGTATTTTTACCCCAGAGATGGGCGGCATCTCTCAAATCCGCCTTTCCGTCCTGAATCCAGAGATATACCGGTTTATCTGATTTACCGTCAACAATTATCCCGTCCACGCCGGCCCGCTTTAACTCAGCTCCCCAGACTCCACCCACCTCTGATTTGGCCACGCCACCCGTTAACGGCGATTTAGCGCCGATGCCATTGCGCCCGCTGCCAGGAAAGGGCAAACCGGTTAAGGGCCCGGTAGCGAATATCAGTTTATTATCAGGACCAAGGGGGTCTGTCTTTGGTTCGAGTTCTTTCCACAGGTAATGCGAGATAAACCCTGCGCCGCCCAAATATTTATCACATAACTCCTCATCAGTTTTTTCTTCCCTGACGCGAAGATTGTTCAGGTCAACCCGCAATGTTTTCCCGGTATAGCCGCCTGAAATTTTTTTGCTCACTATTTAATACCTCCAATTTATAATAACCGGACTGGTTCACACTTTTACTCTCATGTCCAGCTCAATGCTCGTTCTGATTCTATCTTGCTTTCCCCCAGCCCGTTGCCTCCTGTTAGCAGTGATTTTACATTATACGACATAAGCCAGGCAATTGCCGCACTCTCCTGCGTAACAAGAACGGATACCCTAAAAAACCGATTTATTTCCCGTGAATTCTTGATAATACCTTAACCTGCGCTATAATTAAATATATAAGTCCTCAGGATAAATTATCGTTTTAGCAAGCTGCTATAATTGCCAGGTAGAAAGGAGATGGGCTTTATGCCGCTCATAAATTCAAAGACGGGGAAAAATCTTAAGACTTACTCAGTTAAGGAACTGGAAGAAGCGGCCAATCTGATGAGAGGTTACAGCCTGATCGCTCTGGGCGCCGCCGGGTCAGGTCATTCCGGAGGAACGCTATCACTCATGGATGTTGCCGCAGCGCTTTATCTGCACGAGGCCAGTCTTGACCCGGCAAGTCCCTTCTGGCCAGACCGCGACAGGATTTTCTGGTCGGCAGGGCACAAGGCACCGATACTGTACGCAGGTCTGGGTATGGCAGGGTTCTTTAATATCGAAGAGATGGTTACACTTCGTAAACTCCACTCACCATTCCAGGGACATCCACACTGGCTCAAGCTGGAAGGCATAGAAGCCTCCAGCGGCTCGCTAGGGCAGGGCCTATCCATTTCCGTGGGGGACGCCCTCGCCGCGAGGCTGGATAAGAAGAACTACCGCGTATACTGTCTCATGGGTGACGGGGAACAGCAGGAGGGCCAGGTCTGGGAGGCAGCCATGGAAGCCTGCCATTACGGGCTGGACAACCTCTGCGGCATCATCGACAAGAACCGCCTGCAGATAGACGGTTGCGTGGATGATGTTATGTGCATTGACCCGCTTACGGACAAATACCGCGCCTTCGGGTGGCATGTTATTGAAATCAATGGGCATGACATGAAAGAGATACTCGGTGCTTTCAAGGAAGCCAGAGAGACAAAAGGCAAACCGTCCCTCATTATCGCCCACACTACCAAAGGCAAGGGCATTGACTTCATGGAGGACGTAGCCGGCTGGCATGGTAAAGCTCCAAGCATTGAGCAGACGAGAGACGCCTTAAAGCAGCTGGGACTTGAGACAAAGCTCCCTGTAGAAAAGCTGCTTGAAAAAGCGGCCGCTTACCAGGATAAGGTTACCCGGGAGCTCGAAGCTAAACAGCCCAAGTTTTCGCGAAACTATTTCTGGAACACATCGGAGATTATGAAAGCGGAGATGGTCCCCACCAGGATGGGGTTTGGCAATGCTCTTTCCGAACATGGTGACGACCCGAGGGTAGTCTGCCTAGGAGCTGATATCTCCGACTCCATAACCATCAGCCAGTTCTATAAAGAACATCCCCACCGCACGGAACGCTGGCTTTCCGTGGGCATCGCAGAACAGTCGGGAACATGCGTGGCGGCGGGACTGGCCAAAGAAGGGAAATTACCTATCTTCGGAACTTACGGCGTCTTCGCTTCAGGAAGGAACCTTGACCAGCTGCGCACCACCGTCTGCTACGGCAATTTCAATGTAATGATTGCCGGAGCTCATGGAGGTGTTTCTGTGGGAGCTGATGGCGCCACCCACCAGGCGCTGGAAGAGCTGTTTCAAATGTGCGGTCTGCCCAATATGAATGTCGAAGTTCCATGTGATTCCGTAGAGACCAGGCGGGCTACCGAATATCTGCTTTTCAAGGTCACCGGCCCCAAATACATCAGGTTTGCCCGCGAGGCAACCCCGGTCGTCACTGATAACAGCACTCCCTATAAATGGGGGGAGGCCAATGTCATCCGTTTCCGCGGAGAAAATGCCAGCTTCAAAGACGCTTTCGAGCATCACCTTGCCTCAGGCTATAAGAGCGAGGGTGAGGATGTGGCCATAATCGCCTGCGGGCCTTCGGTAGTCGAAGCCATGAGGGCAGCCTGGATATTGAAGCAGGAGTACAACCTGGAAACGAGGGTGCTCAATATACACACCGTCAAGCCTCTTGATGAAAAGGCCATCGCGCAGGCAGCTAAAGACTGCGGCGTGGTGGTCACCGCTGAAGAGCACCAGGTCGGTGGCCTGGGAAATCTGGTGGCGGCGGCTATCGGACGCTCCGCAGAAGTCTACGGCAATCCGGTGATTATAGGCATGATTGGAGTACAGGACCGTTTTGGCGAGTCCGGCTATCCCTGGGAACTGGTCAAGGAGTTCGAACTTTCTGCCGAACACATTGCCGCCAAAGCAAAGTCGCTGCACGAACTAAAACTATCGAGAGGTTAGTACTGTAAACAAATCCAGTTTTGTGCGGTGGCACAAATGAGTCCAGCCGGGTTCACAGGATTCGGCGGCGCTGTACAATATTGACCGGCAACCCTGCTTTTAAAAGCGGCAGGGGCTGCGCGTTTTAGACTCCTACTTCATTTTCCAGAGACGCTGCACATTCTCAGACAGAAACCCGTCTATTTCCTGCTGTGTAAGCGTGGGGTATCCCTGGGCCTGCAAGTCGCGGTTCAACCCGTTCCTTATGTATGAAATCTCCCGCTGCAGCAAACCGATATACTCATCCACATTCTCACCAACGTAGTCCGAGCCGTAAAATACCCGGTCCAGAACACCATATTCTCTGGCCATGGCGAGGTTTCTTGCCAGCAAAAGTCGCCTTCCTTTACCGAGATAAGGCTCGATGAACATGGCGAAATCAGTATATACGTTTGGCGAACGGGCCATTATGCAGAGAAGCTCCTCCGTCCACGGATAACCCATGTGTTCAACGTCAAACCTGAGTTCCGGAAAATCAATCGTTAAATCATCAAGAAAAGTAACCTGACAGTACTTTAAAGGGCAGTTTTCAGGCGGCCCGAACTGGTGAGAGTGATGAAAGTAGACAGGTATATCCAGTTCGATAGCTTTCTCATAAAAAGGGTATATTCGCGGGTCATTTGCGTAATAGTGCCCGTAACCTGGCGTCAGCAGTAAACCTTTTATGCTTTTACTGGTTACCAGGTTATCCAGCTCCTTTAATTGAGCTGTATTCAAACGGTCCTCCGCATCCAGTGGCTCCGCCGCGGCAAATGATATTATTCTTGTCGGCTCAAGTTGCTGCAGTTCCGCGGCAAGTTCGTTTGAGCCCAGCCACATACCCCGGATGCGCTCCATCGACTGAGACATAGTCTGGAACCGGGATATTCCTATTTCATCCAGCCGCCTGAAAAGTAGATTTATATCGAAGCCTTCAATATCGCTGACGTTTTTCTTCAGACTGTCCAGAGTGGCACGCTTATGGTACATATGAGAATGGCCATCGATTATGCCCATTTTCCCTCTCCAATCTCATGTATATCTTGTACAGCTACACGGATTTGCTCTCTATTTTACCCCTTCGACTGGTTGACGTCGAGAGATGCAGGTGATGGAACTCGAACCCACGATGTCTTAGCTGGAAAAACTGTAAAATCACAAAAGTGGCTTATCAAGCGAGCGTCACGGTCTCCTGGTAGGCCGGGACCTGCGTTTGCCACCCTGTCTGCTTACTGAGAAATTCGGCAAAGCTGGTGGCGGCCGTTTCCTCACCGTGGGTGACGAAGACGCAACGAGGCGGCTTACGCATGTCAGATAGCCAGGCCAGCAGCCCTTCTCGGTCAGCATGAGCGGAGAAGCCGTCTATCTTAACCACACGGGCCCGTACCGGATAGGTCTGCCCTAGCAGTCGGACTTCTCTTGCCCCATCCAGAAGGTGTCTGCCTGGCGTTCTCTGCGCCTGATACCCTATGAACAGCACGGTGCTCTCTGGCCGGGTGATGTTATTCGCCAGATGGTGCTTTATACGGCCACCCGTCACCATGCCACTACCAGCTATGATTATGGCGCTCCCTTTCGTATATTTGATTGCCTTGGAATCCTCTGTAGTCTGCACAATCTTCAGGTTGTCAAACCTGAAAGGCGAATTCCCCTGGCGCAGACGCTGCATCATCTCCCGGTCAAAGAGTTCAGCGTGATGTTTAAAGACCTCGGTGATGCGTATCGCCATCGGGCTGTCCAGAAAGACGGTTATCGGCGGGATCTCTTTGCGCAGGAAGAGTTCGTTCAAATGGTAGAGCATTTCCTGGCTGCGTTCCAGGGCGAAGCTGGGCACAACGACGTTGCCGCCCGCCTTTACCGTCTCGTTAATACAGTCGCGTAGTTGTGCTTGAATATCGGTGTTCTCATGTTCCTCATGGGTACGGTTACCGTAGGTCGACTCAATGACGACGTAATCCGCTTCATAAAATATGGCCGGGTCATTTATAATCGGGCGGTCTGGTTCGCCAACATCACCGGAGAAGATGATACGGCGCTTCTCACCGTCCAGATTTATATTAATGCCAATACTCGCCGAGCCAAGTACGTGCCCAGCCTCATAGTAACACCCTTCGACGACGTCTTTCACCCGAATACAACTACCATATTCCACAGCCGCAAAATGAGGCACCACCGCCTCAGCATCCCTGACCGTGTAAAGCGGCAACTCCGGATACGGCCCACGACGCCCTTCACGGCTATGACGCTTTGCCTTATAGATAGCATCTTCTTCCTGCAGGTGGGCCGAATCAAGCAGTATGATTTGAGCTATCTCGGCCGTTGCCTGGGTACAGAATATCTTACCCTTATAGCCATCCCTTACCAGTTTGGGCAACAGGCCGCAGTGGTCAAGATGGGCATGGGTTAAAAAGACGGCATCGAGGGTTTCAGGTCGGAATGGGAATGGTTGCCAGTTCCTGTCCTGATATCCGCGTTCCTGATACAACCCGCAGTCAACCAGTACACGGACATCAGCAGTCTCCAGTAGATAGCAGGAGCCGGTAACGTTACGCGACGCTCCGAAAAATGTGAGTTTAGCCCGCATAGCTCATTAAACCCCTTACCTCACGACGCATCTGAAGTACGCTCTTTCCAATCAGTGTTAACCCTGCTCAATATAACCTGCCTGCATACGTTTGTTCCTTTACTAATCGCTGAGGTGACAGTAACCGCTGGCCAGTTTTACATTGCCACAAAGGTGAACCAGAGCCACGCCACGACGATTCCCATGGCGGAGCCCACTATCACCTGGAACGGTGTATGGCCGATGAACACCCGCAGGTCGTGTTCCAGTTCCGCAATGGGACGCCGGTCTCTGAGCTCAACGATAATGCGATTGAGGACAGCGGATTGCCTGCCGACGGACTGCCGCACGCCGGCAGCATCGTACATCACGATTATGGCGAGTATGACGGAGATACCAAACGCGACCGAGCCAACGCCCTCAAGTATGGCAACCGACGTGGCCAGCGCGCTTACCGTGGCGGAGTGGGCGCTGGGCATACCACCGCTTGAGATAAAGTAACGCAGGTCAATCTGCCTTTTACTTATTAAACCGATGAGCACCTTTATGAACTGCGCCAGTGTCCAGGCACAGACAGAAACGATGATAACGTTATTCATACGTATTGCTTACCTCATAGCAGGACAGTTAATTGGGCCGATACCTGACGTACCGAAATAATCCCCACCTATGTTATGGTAGACGTGTCACCGTCATGTGTCAATAGAAGACGCCAGAACGCCGGGATGCCGGTAATTGCACACGAAGAAAAAACTGCCCTGTCCAATCCAGATTCAGACCGGAGACCTCAGGATTCGAAAACCTTAAATCTCAGAGATAATTTTATATTATTCCGCACGCTCGGAGGCTACGGCCTTTTTATCTCATGGATAATCCGTCTATGATATGCCAGGTTGAATATCTCATTGAAGATCAAGTGGCATTCCCCGGGTAACGGGGGAGGCGACATCTTCAGGAAAACGGCTTGGTTTTCTGGGAAGACCAAGGTGGGAGTTCCAAAAACACCCAGCTTTTCTACGGCGAAGGTATGGTCTTCAGCCAGTTTGGTCAGTAGTTGACGGTTGCTGAGGTCATTTTGAAATTGTTTCATCTCCAAGCCAGTATTGTTTGCCACTTCAATAAGGGTGTTTGTATCGGCAATATCACGTTGCTGTTCGTGTTTTGCTCTTAGTAGTGCCATGTGAAAAGAATGAAAGACTTTTTCACCCTGCTGTCGGGCAGCCTCCGCAGCCCAGAAAGCGTGCAAACTGCGAGATTGGTATTTTCCCGGCTGCTCCCAAATTTTCCATCGGGGCCCGTGCCGGCTCTTAATTTGTTCAAGGCTAAAGTACTTCCAATTGACGATTAATTTATCTTGAATGTCTTCCTGTACCTTTTGCAGCCAAACTGCTGCATTGTAGACGTAAGGTCAAATATAGTCAAAGTACACATCCATGTTAATTACTGTCTTCATTTTTTTGTTTGTCATTTTATTTTCCTCTTTCCCAAGTATTTAGTTTCATTATATCGTTCTTTTAATATTCTCTCATAATATCACTCTTTCACGTGCACCATCTCACTTCTACTCAGACTATTGACAACCTGCTGAATAGAGCTATAATTCAATTCATTCAAACTGTATAATTTGCCTGGAGGGTAGTGATGTTCTATAATTTTGGCCATCCAGGTTTCAAGGTGAGTGAGCCAGCACCAGGGTTCCTGGTTCGTGCTATTTCGGGAAAGAGTATCATGCTTTGTAACGTTGCTTTGCAGCCTTACTCAGAATCGCCGTTACATAGCCACGCATCTGAGGAGATGGGGATAATAATCGAGGGAGAATTTGATATGAAAATCGGCGATGAAAGCCAGTTATTAAAGCAAGGCGATATATATTGTGTCCCTCCAGACATTATTCACGGAGGTGTTACTCGCAAACATCGAACGGTGATGATTAGTGTATTCAGTCCACCGAGAAAAGACTATGAATAAATGCCGGAAGTAAGCGAGGTGGAAAATGTTTTGGGCTAGGTTTGCGGCAACAGCTGTACTGGTCATGATGGGAATACCGATACTTATCATGTGGATAAAATTCTTCAGAAAGAGAAAAAAGGACAAATAACAATAATAAAGATAATCAAACTGCGACCACATATCACACGCTAAATTCAAAGATTGAAATTATTACATAATTTCTCTGACAACTCTAACATAAATCAATCCTGACCTCCCCCGCCTATCAACCTTCCCTCCCCTAAAATCGCGCTTTAATTGATAACATTTAAAGACTTCCCCCGTACAGTCCTCGCTAAGCGCAGGACGAAAGTACCAGTCAAAAAATTACTAAAGGTGGATGAATATCTGGCTGAAGCTTGATATGATTCACAGCAGGAGTTACAAAACAAATGACCACATCTGCGTATGTTGAAACCATATCTTCTAAAACAAGGCCTGGCATTGACCATATTCCCATACCACCAGCACTACAAGAACTGGCTAAAATTGCTGACCGTATCGGGGAAAAGACGGTAAGAAATACAACCTGTGAGTTATGCGGATGTGAGAGCCAGCTTGGTTTCCTGATATTACATCATATTGTTCCGGAACATGTCGCCAGGTGGGAGGGGATAGAAGATTCGCGCGTTACAGGATTATGCATCAGTTGCCATAGCGCGGTACATGATTGGTATGGTAAAAAAGTGTCGCGCATGCCTTATGACACTAAGACCAGGCAGTTTTTACCCAAGCTACCGGCGGAAATTGTAAGTGAATATCAAACTGCCTATGAGGACTTTGCCAGGCAAAACAAATGATGGTTGCACCACCCTCGAATGCATTAAGTTGAAAATCACCTGGAATTGTGATTTAACCCGAAATTTCAAACCTGGCCTTGAGTTCCAGGTATTTCTTATGAATAATCTCTGCCTTCGTAATATCGTGTTTCAGTATTAACTGCTGCCCAATGGAAAAGCCTTCATTAAATCCTGCTTTGTAAGCCACGGAATAGTATTTTAACTTGTTAAATATCTCATCCCTTTCCATTTGTTCGTTGGCCGAGTCCATCTCGTTTTCCAGCTCTATTCCGGCATCAAGCTGCTCCAGTATTAATTTTGCATTAAGCTGCTCCAATTCCAGAGTAAGCTCTGAGTCATTATCATTACTGGTCATTTTATTACTCCTTTATTTAATTTCCCCTGACCATCATTTAACCCATTTTATAAGTCTACGGTTGCGAAAAGGTTAAAATCGGGCTGGAAAGATTAAAACACGATTACAAATTGATTACAAAAGCTTAATAGTAGAATTTAATCCGTTAAGGCTGAAAGCTATTTTATAAGTCTCGCAGAGCCGAACATAGCTACTTTAAGTTGCATTAATGCTCCAAAAAACAGTTAAGCCTCGATCATTTTCGAGGCTAACCATTTTGGGTTCACGTACTTGTGAATCTTTGGCCAAGTTTAACCTAAGAATCCGAGCAGCACATCAAAACCAGTTGAATCCATAAGTAGCGCAATAACACCACTAATCAGAGAGAGTACAATACTCACCGCAAAAAATCTCTCAATCAGACTGGCGCTTTGCCATCTCCCTTTTACCACGTGTTCCGGGCTAATTTCCATATATCACCTCCCTTCATAAAGCATAAGCTTTTAATATTCTGGGCGCGAAGTCACTATCAGCAGGTTCGTAACAACGGAGCGAACAGATAAAATGCGGATAATGAAGCTTCTGAAAATTGAGGTTTGTAAATAAGCAATCAGACGTGGCCTGTCCCCAGCAACCCCAACCGCTCACCCTATTGTTAATATTAGCATACTGGATAGTAATATTCAACAATTAATTTTTATGTTAAATAACTGCATTCCGCACACGCACGGGGTCATCTCCGGTATGCTTTCACAGGTTTTGAAAAAGGACGTGCTAATTAGTTATAATGGCTCTTACTGATTAAGAAAGTGAGAAGCTATGTCACGAATTTTTGAGCTCTATTTAAGAGTTAGAGAGGCTGACGAAGCTGACTTTGAGCAGCCGATTGTTAGAATCCACGAAGACGGTAAACCACAAGACATCAGATGGAACGATAGCGTAAACCTTTCCCTGGATAGAAAGAACTGGATAACCTGTAAATTAAAACCTGCCGGTGACATCGGCAGCGGCAAAATGTATATTGGCATACATTTGAGGGGGCTTCTTAATAAAGATGCGAGTGTAATTCAAATAGCTAAAGTTGGCGTACCCTGCAATTTTTATATGAGAAAAGCATCTTACTGGAAAGCGCTTTTATATGTTACCATTGGAATCACAGCCATCATCGCGATTACTTTTCTCGTTTCCCGGTTAGTAAGCTAGCCTTCCGTTTATTTTGTCTGACCTGAGCTACGAAATAGCCCAAATTCTGCATTCCCCCGCCCCATTTTAATTCTGGTTCTTTGTTGACAGCATGTCACGTATGGCTATAATGGGATATCCCATAGCCATTATGGGAGTACCTCTAAATTCCAGTAAATAATCGGTTGTTCTCGCAGGAAGCAGAATAGAAATGGAAACAACCTGGAAGCCTGTAGCCGCCGGCATCTTGAATATTACAGTCGGCCTACTCAATGTGATTGTGATGTTTGTACTGATTATGTTACTCGTTGCTTTTGGAGGTGGATTATTAGCTTTAAGCCGCATGGCTGATTTGATACCGATATGGATGTCCGGTATTGTGCAGGGTGTCATGATAATCATGGCGCTAATCATTGGCATTATGGGTGCGTTGCCTTTAATAGGCGGTATTTATGCAGTGCAAAGGAAGAACTGGCGTCTGGCACTGACAGGCTCAATAGTGGCTATTTTAAGCGTACTGCCTCTGGGAATTACGTCTACCGTATTAATTGCCTTAGCCAAGGATGAGTTTGAATAAAGAAAAAAATTTCCCTGGCAGTATACACCCCATGGCTGTTGACATACCCGGCTGCCGTGTTATAATTTCATCTACCTGCAACTAACAACCAGCGGATGGCAGTCTGAGCGAGGGGAAAATGGGTGTTGAAATTTGCGAAGCCTGCGGGCATCCGGTAAACGCACATCGCATCGTAAGGTTTCCTCTGGTCCCTGATGATGTGGAAACATTACACGGATTGCTGGATTCAAGGTTGGTAAAACTGTGCCAGCCGTGTCACGGCGACCTTCAGGCATGGTATCAGAAACAGGTATCCAAGACTGTATTCGACGAGAAGGTCAATCAATTTCGGGCACGAACATCTGACGAGATAACTCAAGAATACGAGTCCGTCTTACACAGCTTTATATACTTTAAAAGGCACCACTAGCAGGTTAAGGAAGATTGAGAGGGATTTGGGGCTTGGAAATCCCCCTTAATCCCCCTTTGAAAAAGGGGGAAATAGCCAAAGAAGGCTTTTCAACACCCTGCCAGGTCATACCATTTCTTAATTATTCGATGGCGACGGCTCTTATGGGGAAGGAATCAATACCACCCATCTTCGGAGGAATGGCGAAGAACAGAAATCTGGTTTTCGTTAATTTTTCCAGGTTGGTGAGTCGCTCGATAATCGGGATTCCATTCGATAGCATGACATCGTGGGTGAACATCGTACCCAGGTTCCTCATCACCAGAGGGTTTTCCGGGATAATCGTATCATCAAAGGCAACGAGTTTCACCTTCTCCCCGAGGAGATATTCCGCGCCTTCTTTCACCAGGAAACTCCTGTCATCCCCATCAGGTCCAACATGCTGTCCTTTCCCGAACAGAACAATATCATGTTCGCGAATGGGAAACTCCTGTAATATTTCGGCGCCGATGGGGGTTTGAGGCCCCAGCTCCTTGCAGTCTATCAGTACAGCGCTGCCAAAGAAGCTGGACAACGGCACCTCGCTCAGGTCCGGGGCACTCCTGCCATACCGCGCCGGGATGTAGTGAGAGGGAGCTTCCACATGGGTGGAGACGTGGCTCTCCATTTCAACGTAGTGCATAATTTCTCCCGGCCCGGACCATATTTTCCATGGTTCAAATTCAAACATCTTAATCTCGTAACGCCGGCTGGGTTTAGCGGATGGGCCTTCGGTACTTCCCGGGTTCATCTTCAGAGTGAGGTCAATTATCCGTCCATTAGCCAAGTAATCTGCTACCTGTTCAATTTCCACGAAACATCTCCTTTAAATAAACTGGGGCGGGTGATGGGATTCGAACCCGCCATGTCTTGCATTGTAAGCAAGCATCCCTGGATCTTTTTAACGTATTATATCACAGGACTGGATATTCCATCACATGATGCCCGTATATAACTGTAAGTACAGATTTGACGAAAGCCCAGGTAGTCAAATCGCTTAATAGAAATCAGGAAAGAATTAAGGTATATTTGAATAATAATTATGAAACCAGTATAACCCATCAGTTTTATTTTATAAGGAGGATTAAGAAATGAAAGTTTTTGATTTATCTGGGAAAATAGCCCTGATTATAGGTGGCAGTCAAGGTATTGGCTTGGCCATAGCTAAAGGCCTGGCCGCTGCCGGAGCTACCATAATCATTGCCAACCGTAAAACGGAGAACGGGCAGAAGGCAGCTGAGTCTTTAGAGAAAGAGGGATTTAAAGCGGTAGCTATTCCCACTGACATCACTGATAAATCTTCAGTAGAATCACTGGTCTCTCAAGTCATAACTGACTTCAAACGGATAGATATCCTGGTTAACAGTGCCGGTGCCATGGTGAGAAAGGCGGCAGAAGATATTACCGAAGAGGACTGGGACTATGTTATGAATGTCAATTTGAAGGGGCTTTTCTTCTGCTGCCAGATTGCTGGCCGGGAGATGATTCGACAGAAAAAAGGGAGAATCATCAATATCTCCTCCCTGCGTTCTCAGAAAATGGCGCCCAACCGGTCTCCTTATGCCACATCGAAAGGTGGAGTTTCCAATCTGACTCGGGCGCTTGCCTATGAATGGGCCAAACACAATATCACGGTCAATGCCATCGCCCCTGGCACTATCATTACGGAATTTAACCGGAAGCATTTCGAAGAGCATCCAGAAGACCTGGCTGAGATAGTCAAATCTATACCCAGGGGAAGGCCAGGCTATCCAGCGGATTGTGTCAGTGCCGCCTTATTCCTGGCATCGGACGAGTCCGATTTTGTTACCGGCCAGATATTATTCGCCGACGGAGGCACATCCATCTGTTAGAGCACATCTAAAGACCACAAGTTAAAGGACTTAAGCATTTCAAGCTCAAGTTAAGGCTGGTTTCCAGTAATTGTACAGATTGTTATCTCATCCGCAGGGCGGAAACCTGCATATATTAAAGATGACTGGCTCACTCAGGTTGCCTACGCTCGTTGTTCAGGAAGGCGGGTATGATACCAGAGTGCCTGGCGTTAATGCCCGTCACTTTTTCAGTGGACTGTGTTCGGGCTATTACTCATCGTAAAGACGGCAAGAGCTGGTTAATAAAGCCCTAGCCTTCATCATTGCCCAAAAGTTTGAATTGTTACCTAGTTATACAATATTATAAAATTTGACGGGATGTTATCCGTAGCTGTTAATCAACCTACCAACCCCACATCCCCACTACCATGATGCCATATTTTAAGGCAAAAACATCTTGTCTATGAAATCGGAGGTGCAGACTATGGAACAGTATGAAGGCGCAGAAGCTTTCGTTGAGGTGTTAAATGCGCACGGCGTGGAGAATATCTTCTTTAACCCGGGCTCTGCTACCGTTCCCATCCAGACAACAATCGCCAAATATAGAGCCGCCGGTAAACGTGCCCCGAGGCTGGTGCTTTGCCTGGATGAATCGCTGGCCATGACGGCCGCCCACGGACACTACATGGTTTCCGGACGGCCACAGGTAGCTATGGCACATTGTGAACTGGGTACCCAGCGAGTGGGCGGCGCACTCCTTAATGCACAGTTCGGGCGAATACCCGTCATTCTATGGGCCGGGTTACAACATCCCTCGTCTCCGCGCGTAAACTGGAAGCAAGAGCCTTACGACCAGGGCCTCATAGCGCGCAATTCAGCAAAGTGGGACCACCAGATAGACAGCGATGAAAATATCCACGATGTTCTCCAGAAAGCCTTCCAGATCGCCTTCACCGAGCCTTGCGGGCTGGTCTATCTATCTTTTCCCGTGCCAACTCTTACCGAAAAGATTGACCGGGTGAAAATCCCGCCATTAGCCAGAACGGCTGTATCCACAACCGCGCCGGCTGATATTGACCGCCTCAGCCAGGCGGCCGAGATATTGATTGAGGCGGAAAATCCGCTTATAATAGCGGGCTACAGCGGCAGGCATCATCAATCGGTGCCGGCGCTGGTAGAACTGGCCGAAACCCTGTGTGCCCCGGTTATTACCAGTCAGGTATGGATGAACTTCCCCCATACGCATCCCCTCTGTGCCGGCATTGAACAGATTCGTGGGAGCAGGAAGACAAATCCTTTCGCGGACGCTGATGTCCTTCTGGTCATTGACTATGATATGCCGTACGCAGGGACAGAAAGTTTACCTAAACCAGATGCTAAAATCATTCACATTGACCTTGACCCCTGTACACGAGGCAGACCTTTATGGGGCCGGGACGCCGATATTTTCATTGAGGCTGACTCCAGAGAAGCCATACCGGCGCTTAAGAAGATAATCAGCCAGAGATTGACCCCTGAGAAGCGTGCGCGCTTCCAAGAGCGCTTTAAGCAGCTGGAAAGCAAACACCAGAAGCAACGGGACAGTTTACACGCTCTGGCGGTAAGCAACTCCAGCCAGAAACCAATCTCTGCTGACTGGCTTTGCCACTGCATAGCTGAGGTTATGGACGAGGACACGATATTGGTGAATTTTACCATAAGCCCGTCGGCGTCTGTGACCGAACTGATTCCCCGCACCAAACCGGGGACTCTTCTGGGCAACGCCGGCGGTTCTGTCGAATTCGCACTGGGGGCAGCATTTGGAGCAAAACTGGCTGCGCCCGATAAAACAGTGGTAAGCGTGATGACGGACGGTGGCTTTGTATGGAGCTGCCCTGTGGCCACTCTCTGGACTGTCCGCGCCTACCACGCTCCCTTTTTATCCATCATCCTGAACAACCAGGGATATAATGTAATCAGGAAGATGGTCCAGAAGGGTCATGGCGAGAATGAGCTCACCGACGAGATGGCATTTGAGGCGGGGGTAGACATTAAGTCGCCACCCGATTACGCTTTAGTGGCTCAGGCCTGCGGTGTTTACGGGCGGATGGTGGAAGACCCGGCCGATGTTATGCCCGCCTTGAGAGACGCCCTTGACCAGGTTCGCCGCGGGACACCCGCCGTGCTGGATGTCAGGATAGAGAGAGAGTAAACAGCTTTCGGGCTTTGACCAGTCCATCAATGCGGTGGCTTAGCCGGTGCTCCTAAAAGACCCGAGTTCAAGACAGGGCTGGTATATTTATGCGTTGCTGACAGGTCGGCAGCATCCATGTGCCGATAAAACCAGGAAACGGAAAGCGTATACCGGTCGAGCAAATTTTTAATGGACATTTTGGCGAAGCAAGCACCGCCTCCACACTTCTGAAGAGCGGGTGAAGGGATTCGAACCCTCGACGTCTTGCTTGGGAAGCAAGCACTCTGCCGCTGAGTTACACCCGCCTAACCCGTTATTTTAAAGTAAAAGTGCATTACTGTAAAGTAATATTACTTATGGCAACTTTTCTTATGCGTGGCGATTCATTATAATAATGGCAGCAAAATAAAAGGAGCAGCCAAAGAAGGAGAATCAGTTGAAGATTAAAAAAGTGGAAGCCATGGTGCTGACCTGTCAACTGGAAAAGCCAATTATGGATGCCACCTATACCCTACCCCACCGCAGTGCCGTGCTGGTCAGGGTCGATACTGATGAAGGGATTTCAGGAATCGGTGAAGCTGCTTACTTCGGCGGACCGCCAATGATTACCAAAATGATTATCGAAAAAGAGCTCGCTGATTACATCATCGGGGAAGACCCGCGCAATATTGAGCGACTCTGGGAGAAGATGTACCAGCGGTCGATAAAGCACGGGCGCAAGGGTGCCATCATCGCCAGCATGAGCGGCATTGACATCGCGCTCTGGGACATCATCGCCAGGTCAGTCAATATGCCACTTTACAGGCTCCTCGGCGGCTTCCATGAGCGAATTAGAGCCTACGCCAGCGCCGGTTTCTATGCCGAGGGCAAGGGGCTGAAGGAGCTGGCCAATGAAATGGCTTCGTACGTGAAAGAGGGATTCACCGCCGTCAAGATGAAGATAGGACGCGTCAGCCAGGCCGAAGACGTGGCCAGGATAAAAGCAGTCAGGGAAGCGATTGGCCCGAACATCGACCTGCTCGTCGACGGTAATAACGTCTACAACGCTTATGAAGCGATAAAGATGGCCCGCAAGATGGAGGAATACGACGTTTTCTGGTTTGAGGAACCCGTGCCGGCGGAAGACCTTGAGGGGAGTGCCAAGGTGGCGGCGGCTATTGATATGCCGCTAGCCGCCGGTGAGAATGAGTTTACCCGCTACGGCTTTCGCGACCTAATCCTCCACAAGGCAATTGATATCGCCCAGCCTGACGCTACCTGGTGCGGCGGCATCACCGAGGCCAGAAAAATCGCGGCCATGGCCAGCGCCTGGAACATCGCCTGCGTGCCCCATTCCTTTTCCTCAGCAATCGCGCTCATGTCCAACCTGCATTTCAGCGCCTCGATACCGAACAGCATGTTCCAGGAATTCGACCGTAACTACAATCCGCTGCGCGAAGAACTGCTGACGGAGCCGGTTAAAATCAATAAGGAAGGCTACATCGACCTGCCACAAAAACCTGGGCTGGGAGTGGAACTGAGCGAATCAGTGGTGAAAAAATACCGGGTGGACTGAATTAACTAACTCCATTCACCGGCATTAGTTGGCGGCCATACCTTGGCCATTTCGCTGGCCAGAAGCTGATGTTCCGGTTTTTTCAGACCCGGGTCTACCTGGAAAAGCTCAATTGCCTCGCTGCGGGCCAGTTCCAGAATCTTGACATCTGATAGCTTGGCCATGCGCAGGTCCGGCAGGCCGCTCTGGCGCGTGCCAAAGAACTCGCCCGGGCCACGCAATTTCAGGTCTTCTTCAGCCAGAACAAACCCGTCCTGAACGTTTTCAATGATTTCCAGTCGCTCCCGGCCTACTTCAGACGGGTTCTCGGCGAGCAGCATGCAGTAGCTCTGTTCCTCTCCCCGCCCGACACGACCACGGAACTGGTGCAGCTGCGAAAGGCCAAAGCGGTCGGCGCTCTCAATGAGCATCACCGTAGCGTTGGGGATGTCAATGCCAACCTCCACCACCGGCGTTGACACCAGGATATCCAGCTGCCGGTTACGGAATCGCTGCATGACCCTGTCCTTCTCCTCACCGGCCAGCCTGCCGTGCAGCAGGCCGAGCCGTAAATCGGGAAAGACTTCCCGCGATAACCTCTCGTATTCCACCACCGCTGCCTGGGCGGCAATCGCCTCCGATTCTTCAATGAGCGGACAGACGATGAATGCCTGATGGCCGCCAGCTATCTGTTTGCGGATGAAGTTATAGGCGCTTTCCCGCTGCACTGGTTTGAGCCACTTTGTCTTTACCGTCTGCCTTCCCGGCGGAAGCTCATCGATGACGGAGAGGTCAAGGTCGCCGTACAGGGTCAGTGCCAGTGTGCGAGGGATGGGGGTGGCGGTCATGACCAGCATATGAGGTCGAAAACCCTTCTGCCGCAGCGCCGAGCGCTGGGTTACACCAAAGCGGTGCTGCTCGTCGACCACCGCCAGACCCATCTTTTTGAAATCAACGCCTTTCTGAATAAGGGCGTGCGTACCGATGGCGATATCAACATCTCCATCCACAATGCGCTGTTGCAGTTCTTGTTTCTGAGATGGTGTGATATCACCGATGAGCAGCGCCACCGTGATGGGGCGAGGTAGCAACCCGGAAAACCGGCTCAGATAGGGCGTTTCTTCATCCCGACGCCCCGCCCGGGCAAGAAGGTAGCAGAGCGTGGCAAAATGCTGCCCGGCGAGAATTTCGGTCGGGGCCATGAAAGCCCCCTGAAAGCCATCGGCCACTGCCGTCAGCAGGGCCGCGGTGGCCACCACCGTTTTACCGCTCCCCACCTCCCCCTGCAGCAGTCGGGACATCGGCTGAGGTCTCTTCATATCATTCAGCATCTCTTCCAGTACCCGCTTTTGCGCGGTGGTAAGTTCAAAGGGTAGTGATTGAATAAAGCTATTTATCAGCTCCCGGTCAATGGAAAAGGCGCTGGCTGGCTGGGTCGCCTGCCAGTCATGCTTGCGGCTCATCACACCAAGCTGAAGCAGGAAAAGCTCATCGAATGCCAGGCGCACCCTCGCCCTGTCTTTTACCATTTCGTCTTCGGGGTAGTGCGCCTGACTGATTGCCTGCGGCAGTTCCAGCAGGTCGCAACGCTCCCTCAACTGCAGTGGCAGGAAGTCTGCCACCTGCCACGCCCACTGGTCGACCACCTCTTTCATCAGCTTCCTCACCTGGCGAGGGTATAGACCCCGCGTCAGTGAATAGACGGGAACGAGTCGTCCGGTATGAACCAGGTCTTTGTCCTCGACAAACTCCCACTCCGGGGACTCAAAGACGGGGTGGCCTTTGAATAAACTGACCCGGCCGCTGAGGACGATGCGGGCATTGGTCGGCAGTCTTTTAGCCAGGTAGGGCTGATTGAACCACACCACCCGCATATTTCCCGTTTCATCGCCAACGATGGCTTCCGTTCCCTGCCGGTAGCCCAGTCGAGTGACCTGTGCCTGCCAGACGTTAGCCATGATAGTCTGCTCATCACCCTCGGTGAGCTGCGAGATGTGCTTAATCTGGCTGTAGTCAAGATGGCGGTGGGGAAAGAAATAAAGCAGGTCATGTATGGTCTTCATGCCGAGTTTGCCAAACTTGGAGGCGAGTGCGGTACTGATGCCTTTGACGGTGGTTATCGGCGAATCCAGACCGTAACCATTGACCGGTGCCGCCGATTTAACCGCCGGCACCTTTCTCTTTCTTGGTGGCGCCAGTATTTTTTCCTCTGGCTTAGCTTCAACAGAGGGACTTCCCCCCATTTCAGCCATCAGGTTAAGAACGCTGTCCACCCACTCCTCGCGCTGTGCTACGGATAAAGAAGCATAATCCACCTCTGTCAACAGCTGCTGAAAGCGGTGCAGGAGGCGGCGGTCCGGGATGGCTTCCGCGACCTGACCAGCCCAGTTTTTAAGAAACCGGTCCAGGCCACCAATGACCGCCGTATTATCGTAGCCCTTCTTCTGCTCCAGTTCCAGAATTTTA
>JADHXF010000086.1 GCA_016783105.1 Dehalococcoidales bacterium
GCCCATTATCCAGGGCCCTTCGTCAAGCTCAACCAGCAGAATGGTATAGGGCACTTCGTCCTCGCGCCCTTCGGCGGCAACGTTACAGGTGGTAAAGGTCTGTATCTTGCCGTTGCCTTTCAGTTCCATAACCTCCAGGTCCGGACTGGCACAGCTGCGGCATACCATCTTGGGAGGCACGGTCACGATGCCACAATTCTCACACTTCAATCCCAGCAGCTTGTTCTGCTTCAGCGCTTCGCTGTATTCTTTATAGCTCAGCTTATATTCCATCTTGGCCTCCAGATATTAAACAATTCTTATTACCAGCCCCGCTGGAAAATCATATTGACCAGCGTGCAGCCATCACCGCCCAGGGTATCAGTCATGCCGACCCTGGCGCCCTCAACCTGACGCTCCGGCTCCACCTCTCCCCTCAGCTGCTTGGCTATCTCATAAACCTGTCCGGCACCGGTGGCACCGATGGGATGCCCTTTCGATTTCAGCCCGCCGGAAGGATTGATGGCGACTTTCCCGCCGATGTCGGCCTCGCCCTTCACCCAGGCTCCACCAGACGTACCGAAATCAAAAAAGCCGAGGCTCTCGGCAGAGATGAGGCTGGCGATGCTGAAACAGTCGTGCAGCTCGCAGATATCGATATCCGCAGGTTTGAGTCCGGCCATGTCGTAAGCCTGTTGCGCGGATAACTCCCTGGACCTGAATCGCGGCAGATACTCCTGCTGGTTGGCCAGAGTCCCGTTGGAAGCCTGGCCCGTGCCGATAATGAACACCGGCTTGCCGGTCAGCTTCCTGGCGACCTCCTCCGAAGCCAGCACCAGAGCGGCGGCGCCATCGGAAAACGGGCAGCAGTCATGCAACTGTATCGGCGTGCTCACCATGAAAGAGCTCAGCACCGCCTCCACGGTTACCTCTTTGCGCAGATGCGCCTTCGGGTTGAACCTGCCGTGCTTGTAGGACTGCAATGAAACGGTAGCCATTTGCTCCTTCAACTTCGACAGCGGTATGCCGTATTTCGCCGAGTACAAGTGAGCCAGCATGGCGAAGACGGCCGGAAAGGTCAGGCCCGAGGCAAACTCGTAGCGTGAATCACTGAACATGGCGAAGGTGCGCGTGGCCAGCGGTGTTCCCATGGTGGCCGCCCGCTCCACGCCACCGACCAGAACCACGTCATAGAAACCGGAAGCCACCCACATCCAGGCATCCCGCACTGCCATGCTCGCCGAGGCGCAGGCGCCTTCATATCGATTGGCCGGCACATTAAAGCAGCCGATGTTCTCGGCGGCAAAAGCCTGTACCGAGCCCTGTCCTTCCGTAAAATCCCCCAGCGCGTTGCCCAGGAAAAGGGCCTGAATATCTTTCGGCTTCAGGTTTGATTCCGCGAGCGCTTCCGCAGCCGCTTCGGCAAAGAGCTCAACACTCGTTTTTTCCTGCGGGCCGCTGAAGTTCGTTTCCCCCACGCCAACTACCGCTACTTTGCGCATATCTCCCCTCCTGTTCAAAGTCTCCCTCTAAATATAACTTACAATATTCCCGATATACCGTCAAACGTCAGGATAGCGCCTTAATGACCAGCTCGGCGATGTCCATAGCCCTGACCGATTCCGCCGCCTCTTTGGTCTGTATCCCGTCCTCAAACATCTGCAGGCAGTAGGGACAGGCCGTGGCAATGACCCCGGCTTTTGTCGCCAGCGCCTGCTCGGTACGCATTTCATTGATTCTCTCGCCCGTCTTCTGCTCTTCCAGCCACAGGTGCCCGCCGCCAGCACCGCAGCAGAAGCCGTGTTCCAGATTGCGTGCCATCTCCACCAGCTTCACCCCGCCGAGACTGCGCAGAACCTGCCGCGGCGCATCATAAATGCTGTTGTACCGCCCCAGGTAGCACGAGTCATGGTAGGTAACCAGACCGGTCATTCCCTTAATGCCCGGCAGTTTGCCTTCCCCGATTAGGCTGTTAATCAACTCGGTATGATGTAAAACCTGAAACCCGCCGCCAAACTGGGGATACTCATGTTTCAATGTATTGTAGCAGTGGGGACAGCCGGTAACTATCCTTTTGATTCCGTAGTTCTTCAGCAGCTCAATGTTCTGCTGCGCCTGCATCTGGAAAAGGTATTCGTTCCCAAGTCGACGTGCCGGGTCGCCGCAGCACACCTCTTCAGCCCCCAGGATGCCGAAGTTCACACCCGCCGTTTTCATTATCCCGACAATAGCCTGAGCCACCCGAGTGCTTCTTTCCTCCAGAGCCTCGGTGCAGCCGACCCAGAACAGTATGTCAACATCGCTATCGTCAGCCAGCGCTTTGACCTCAAGCCCCTCTGTCCAGTCGGTGCGGCTCAGTGTAGTCCCCCGCCACGGGTGCCCCCTGGTCTCAAGGCATTTCAGGGCGCCCTCCCCGGTCTCGGGAATAGTTGCCTGCTCCATCACCAGGTTTCTCCTCATCTCAATGAGCTTGACCATGGGCTCGACGTATACCGGACAGACCTCCTGGCAGGCATAGCAGGTGGTGCAGTTCCATATTTCGTCCTCGACCACCACCCCACCAATCATCCGCCCGTTATCTTCCGGGGTTTCTTCCTCACTTCTCCGTTTCCGCAACGCCGGCGCCCGCTCCAGCAGGTGTCCCCTCAGGTCCTGGATTACCTTCTTCGGGCTCAGCGGCTTGCCGCTGAGGTAAGCGGGGCAGCTGTCCTGGCAGCGCCCGCAGCGCGTGCAGGCGTCAAGGTCCAGCAGGTGCTTCCAGGTGAAATTCTGAATACGGTCGACCCCGAAGGTCTCCGTTGCCTCCATATCAATCGGCACCAGGGCACCCCGTGCCTCAAGATTGCGGAAAAAGACATTTAGCGGCGAAACGATGATGTGCCATAATCGATTCCAGGTCAGTGAGACGTAAATAATCGCGCCCAACACTAAAATAGAATGAAGCCACCAGATAACCTGATGCCAGGAAAGCAATGCCGACTGGCCCAGCCCCCTGAGCCCCAGGGCAACGAGGTAACCGCCGGGCGACCATGCTGCCCATTCCGGGCTGGTCTTTAGCTCGGTAGCGGCGATGCGTAACCCTTCAACAACAAAGCCACTGACCGCCACAACGAGAAGAAGCAGCAGGGCAATCAGGTCTTCCCGCCGGTTATCCAGTCGGTCCGGCTTCTGAACGTAGCGCCGGTACATGGCCATAAGAACCCCGATAATGAGCAGCAGGCCAAAGATATCGAGAACCAGCGAGACACCAAGATAAACATTGCCCTCCAGGAAATCATAAATGTAATGGCTCGCAGCTACCAGCACCGTCCCCATGAACAGGACGACACAGCCCGAAAAAATGAGGAAATGGATTATTCCCGGATACAATTCCCGGAAATGCGCCCCCCTGCTCACACCGAAGAGCTTGCCGTGCAGCAGGAGGTGTACCACCGTGTAGGCCAGAAATGCCCGCACCCTTCTTCCCAGCTGGCTGAACCGGTCATCCGGTCGGCCTATTCGCCAGAGCCTTACCCGGCGGTAGAATGCGTAAATGAAAATGCCGACCGCCGCCGCGGCCAGCACATCCATAATAACGCCGAGCTGAATATTCCAGAATACTTCTCTCGCTGGCTCCATAAATATCCCTTCCAAGGTAATATATTATCAGCGCAGCCGGGTAACAGCAAAGTAAATACCGAGTGCCACTGATATCAGGTCAAACAAAATATGAAGAATGCCAGCAGGAAGTCCGAAAAATAAAAAGATACTGACCAGGTAACTGATGATTACACCCGCGCCGGCCACCGCCGCCAACCCCTTGCCCCGCTTCCGGTTGACGGCCCGACCGACCACCTCACCGATGACGTAGCCGACTCCGGCACCGATTAACAGGTTTAAGAAAAAGAAGGGGATAAATGTATTCGCCAGTCCCCAGAGCACGCCGCGGGCCAGTGCCATGCCCAGGGCAGGGCCGACCGCCCGGAGGTAATATTTAGTGGAGACGCGGTAGGTCGGCAATTTATATAATCGGGCACATTCCGGGCACCTGGCACCCACCAGTGTCTGCACCATGCACCTGGGGCATATCGGTTTCCCGCATTTACCGCACTTAAGATTCGTTTCCACTCTGGGATGCGCCGCACACTTCATCAGTCAATCTCGTCCCTTAATTCTTTGATAACCTCTGCTTTGAAAGGGCGTCGATACATCCATGCTTTTCGATCCATTATATCCCGGTCAAAAAGCAGGCGGTTCAGCAGCACCCTTTTCTTATTAATCGAGGTGCCCTCAACCACTCTTGGCGCCACCAGGCGTTTTATCACCACTATCAAAAAGATAGCCAGGAATCCCAGCGTTGTCGTCACTGGCTCGTAAAAGGCGCTGACCACGGGCAGTGAGGTAATGCTGACCAGTACCGGTAGCGGCGAGCTTCGCAGTATAATGACGCCAATGGCAAGACAGGCCAAACAGGTGACCGCCACCCACGGCGTTACCGCATTGATTAACGGGAGGATAAGGACAACCCCAATTGCGGTGGCGATACCCCGGCCGCCACCGAAGCGGCAAAAGATAGACCAGTTATGCCCTATGACTGCCGCCGCACCCACCATCAGCTGCTGGGCCACGCTCAGTCCCAGGACCTGTGCCACCCAGACCATCAGTATCCCTTTGCCTAAGTCAAAAGCGCCGGCTGGCAAACCGAGTTTCCAGGAGGTCATCCGCCAGAGGTTGCCAGCTCCAACCTGACCAGTGCCGTGCTGCCTGATGTCTATGCCACGGACTAACCTGGCCACGATATACGCGGCCGGGACGGAACCCAGAAGATAGGCTGCCAGCATTAAGGCAAACCAGATAGCCATAGACTCTCCGCAGGAATAACTTATTTTAAATAGGCTAACTTTATCATTTTTGGCTCGGCCCGCGCCATCAGCCTGTCTACCGCTTCCATGGGTACCTCCACCCCTCCTATCAGGGTCTCTTTGCTCTCATCCAGGCCGTGATAATCGCTGCCACCGGTAACAAACAGCCCGTGGTTTTTCGCCAGGGCGATGAGGGTGCCTGTCTCTTCACCGGTATGACTGCCATAATAGGCTTCAATGCCCGCCATCCCGGCGGCCTTCATCTCCGCAATCGTCGCTTCAGGCTCAGGGACGGTAAACGGGTGCGCCATAACGGCCACACCACGGCTGCGCAATATCAGCTGCACCGCCTCCACCGGGGTCATCTTTTCCCGCTCCACATAGGCCGGGCCGTCACGCGCAATGTACCTGTCAAACGCTTCCCCTATGGAACTGATGTACCTTTTCTCCAGCATCGCCTGCGCGATGTGAGGTCGGCCGATGGTACCGCTGCCGGCGATTTCCCGGACGCGCTCCCAGCTTATGCGGACGCCGAGCCCGGCGAGCCTGTCCACCATACCCTGCGCCCGTCCTACCCGGGAATTGCGAAACCTTTCCAGCGCCGCGGCCAGCTCTTCACTGGTGTA
>JADHXF010000087.1 GCA_016783105.1 Dehalococcoidales bacterium
AACGCCGACATAGTTGCGCACGCCCACGGAACCGTCCGGGCGTGGATAGCCTAGAAAGCCTATTTTGCACCTCCCTCAGCCCCGGTACTGCCCCTGGTGCTCACCACGTTATGCACGTGCACGTAATCGCCCGCGTTGATGGCCGTGGTGGCCACGCCGATGGCTTCACCATACTTGACTACCGGGGCACCAGACTCAATATATGCCAGGCTGAACTTGTGGCCAAAGGGGATTTTCGACGCCAATTTCACCGTCAGCGGTTTACCATCAGCATCAAGCTCAACGCTGCTTCCCGCTTCCAGGTCGGCCAGGGCTGTGGCTACATTGTCCTTATTATTGACTACGATTGCCTTCTCGGTTAACTCCATACCGCCTTCCCTGATTGCCGCCAGTCATTATAGCAGACAGACCAGCAGATGCACAAGTATATATCGCCCGGCCGTTAAAGATGACTAGGCTGCGAGAGCGACTGGCAGTTTAATATCGAGTCGCTCAGCAACCTGACGTAAATTCTTTACGGTGCGCTCCGGCAGTGGAATGCCGTTCCTGGAGCGCTCTTCGTATGTGCGGCACTCGGGTTCGCCAGGCACGAATATCTCATCAAACCCGTCCGCCCTGGGCAGCGCCTTGATGCCGTCAATCATCTCGTCGATATCCTTTTTATACTGCTCAAGGTCGGTGAACTGGCTGATATCGACAGCGATGAAAACGCTGTTCTGAATATGGCGGACGATATGCCCCGGGCGCTCACCGATTACCTTAACCTTTTTTTCTTTCAGCGGAGGACCGACTTCCCGACCGTGCAGTGTTGGACCCAGCATCGGATTACCCATCATTACACTGGAGAGGCATTCAAACATCATGGACAGGCCGGAGCCCTTGGCACCGCCAAAGGGGAGCAGAACCGCCGCCTTTTTGGGGTCGGTGGCTGGATTGCCGTCCTTGTCAATCGCCCAGCCCTGAGGTATCGGAATTCCCTTGTCAAGGGCAACGTTGATTTTGCCCGCTGCAACCATGCTGGTGGCCATGTCCAGCATCAGTGGGCGGTGACGCTTTGCCGGTACCGTAATGGCTATCGGGCTGTTATGTATGCCGGCAGCTCTGGCGCCGAACGGCGCCATATTGGGCGGGTTGCATACCCAGGTTAGCCCCGCCATCCCCTGCTCCGCCGCCATCAGCGTGTAGTAGCCCATGGCGCCCTGATGGGTCGTATTGCTGATGGCCGCCCAGCACACCCCCGCCTGCCTCGCTTTTTCCATCGCCCGCTTCACGGTGAAGACGGTGACCACCGGCCCGAAGGCGCGGTCAGCCTCAACGAAGATGGTAGCCGGTGTCTCCTTCAATACCTGAATATTCGGCTTGGGGTTCATAATGCCCCGGTCTATGTTCTCCAGATACCACGGAATCAGACCCACGCCGTGGGAGTCAACTCCCCGGCGGTTGGCCCAGCTCAGCACCGCTGCTTCGGTCTCGGCATCCTGGGGCGGCATACCCATTTTGGTGAAAACTTCAACGGTAAATTCCTTTAAAGGCTCCCAGGCAAATCGCGTTTCGTTAGCCATACTACCTCCTTTGCGGCTGCGTCTAAAATAAACTATCTGATTGTAATCCGCCCGGTTTCCAGTCGTCAAGCGGCGACTGGACAGCATACAGCAAACAAAGCTAAACTCTCCAGAGGTTTTATCGCGTGGATACTCAACAGGAAGTACATCTACTGCATGAAGACACCGCCGAATATGACCCCTGGCTTAAACTGATACTCGGTGGCACAAGGGATATAAAGATCATCTATTCTTTCTTTTATTTTCCGCCCAGATATTCCTTTGTTCTCTGAGCCAGCGCGCTTAACAGCTCGTTCAGCTTCAGCGGCGGGATGTACACGCAGAATATCTTTAGCGTTTCGGTCTCGCTCGTGTTCCGGCACTCGTGCTCCACACCCTTGGGAGCGATGATGACCGAGTCCGTTTCCAGCTTGACCGCTTTGCCATCCATCAGGCACTCGCCGCGCCCGACAAAGTGCATAATCTCGTCACTGTCCGGATGGGTGTGTTTACCGGTGCCGCTTCCCGCCGGTATGTGAGAGAAGAGCACGGTGGCCGTTTCATAACCCGTTGTCTCGGGGCAGGCAATGAGCTTCAGGTACCGTTCACTCGGGGGATCCACCTTTGCCGCCGGAAATTCCCATCCGCGATAGACCTGTACTGACATAGCGCCTCCTTTTCCTTTATATTACAAGTTTCTTACAAGTCAATTTGCGAGCCAATTCCTAATTGTATTATAACGCGCAGGCTGCCTATAATAAAATCGGATGGTACTAAAGTCATGGATAATAGCATCTTTATGATTCACGGTATGTGGAACGGTGGCTGGTGCTGGAAGGAGTTCCGTAATTTTTTCGAGGGCAAGGGATATAGCTGCTTCACGCCGACCCTGCGCTTCCATGATGTCGACCCGAAAGAACCACCCCATCCCGAACTCGGTACCACCAGCCTGCTCGACTACGCCGCCGACCTGGAGAACGAAATCAGGAAACTCGACCACCCGCCCATTATCATAGGGCATTCTATGGGAGGGCTGCTGGCCCAGATTCTGGGCAGCCGGGGACTGGCCAGAGCCCTGGTTCTGCTGGCGCCGGCGCCACCAAGAGGCATTATAGCGCTGAAACCATCATCGTTCCGGGGAGTCTGGTCCTGCATAACCAGGCGGTGCTTCTGGCGCAAGCCCTGCCGACAGACCTATAATGAAGCCGTTTACTCAACAATGAACCTGCTCCCCGCCGAAAAACAAAAAGAAACGTATGAAAAGATGGTATCCGAGTCCGGACGGGCAGTGTTTGAAATCGGCCTCTGGTTTCTGGATAGCAACAGAGCTTCAGAGGTCGACGCTTCCAAAGTCACCTGTCCTGCTCTCGTGATTGGTGGCACCCAGGACCGTCTCGTGCCGACGTCAACAGTGCGTAAAATAGCGCGAAGATATAAAGGGTTGGCCACCTACCATGAGTATGCCGACCACGCGCACAAGATCCTCACGGAACCGGGCTGGCAGGACATTGCCGAGGATATTGCTGGCTGGCTCAAAACGGCATTGAACGGAGAATATAAAGAAAACCAGCAGTGAGAAGGGAGCGTCATGGCACAAGATAATAAGGAAAAAGGTGCCGGCATACCCGCCGAGCGAGTTCTGGAAATGGCCGACCTCATCGAATACCAGGAAGGCTCGGTGGTCAGCCGGACTATAATCGACCAGCAAACCGGCACGCTAACGCTATTTGCCTTTGCCATCGGGCAGGGATTGAGCGAGCATACGGCACCGTTTGATGCCCTCGTTTACCTTTTAGACGGTGAAGCTGATATCGCCATCGCCGGCCAGTCCTACCGGTTACGCAAAGGGGAAATGATAATCATGCCCGCCAATAAACCCCACGCCCTGGAAGCAATAGATAAATTCAAGATGCTGCTGGTTATGATACGACCCTAACGCCCGAGGACGCGGTAGAACCGCCCGGATTCTCTGTGGCCCCAATTCACCAAGGCTACTAAGAAGGCATATCTGGTAAGTAGTCCGCCGGTTTTTTCTTGCTTATCTGTTTTGCCGTCGTTTTCGGCAGCGATTTGGTGAAAAAGACCCTTTTCGGCAATTTATAGTCTGCCATGCGGCTCTGACAGAAATTCCGTATCTCCTGCTCGGTGGCATCAAAGCCGCTCTTTAGCTGGACAACCGCGCCCACAATCTCACCACGCAGCTTGTCCGGGATGCCCACAACGGCCGCCCTGGCCACCTTATAATAGCTGCACAGCACCTCTTCAATGTCACCCGGCCAGATATTCTGGCCCTTCAGGATAATCATGTCCTTCTTCATGCCAGTGAGATAAAGATAATCGTCTTCATCAACATAACCCAGGTCGCCAGTCTGGAGCCACTCGTTTTTTATCTCCCTGGCGGTATCCTGAGGGTTATTGTAGTAGCCTTCCATGATAGGTCCCCGGACGACTATCTCACCCGCCTGCTTGGGGGGTAATATACCGCCTTTATCGTCTGCCGCCCGTATTTCCCATCCGGGCAGGGCCCTTCCCGATGAACCCGGTTTCCTCGAGTCGCCCATAGGATGATGGGTGATGTGAGATACCGACTCGGTAAGTCCCCAGACATCAAGGACATCAGCGCCGTAGTACTGCTTGAACTTCTCTATTATTTCAAGGGTCAGCGT
This sequence comes from Dehalococcoidales bacterium, assembly GCA_016783105.1. The sequence goes on from JADHXF010000087.1 coordinate 4,208, forward strand.
GGCCCCACCGCTGCCCCATAATCGAACCGAGCTGGTGTCATATCTCAAACCTTCACGCTCAGCAACGTTGATAGCCAGCGCGTAGATGTAAGGCACCCCGAGATACATGGTTCCCTTTTCGCGCTCGATGGTTTCCAGAAAACTGGATATCGACCGACCTGTACCCGGCACGATAACCACCGTGCTCCCCTTCTGAATGGAGCCCAGCATTACCGAAGCCAGCCCAAACATGTGGTACATGGGCAGCGCAAACATCATCATCCTGTCTTCTTCTGTCTGCTGAAACCCATCACCGGAAACAATCGCCTCAAAAACCAGGCTCCGATGGGTAAGCATTGTTCCCCGGGGATGATTCGTCGGCCCGCTGGTGTAGGAAATAACACCGATGTCATCCGGTTTCAGTCCAACATTCACCTCCTCCTCGGAACTGTTCGCCATTATCTCCCCGTAGCTGGGGAATTTTCCCTCATGCCTGGCGTCCAGGTCTATCACGTGCTGGATTGATTCAAATCGGGAAAGGAATGGCACCACAGGTTCCAGCAGGTCGCTTTCCGCCACCAGTATCTTCGGCTTACAGCTGCCAGTGACAAAGCCCAGCTCATTAACCTTATAACGGACGTCCAGCGGTACGGGGATGGCACCAGCTTTCACCGTGCCAAAGTAAATGTTTACGAATTCCGGGCTGTTAGCCATCAGAGTCGCCACGCGGTCACCTTTTCTCACCCCCATGTCAAGCAACGCATTAGCCACCTTGTTGGCAGCCTTGTCCAGCTCAGCGTAGCAAACGCGGCGCTCGCCGCAGACAATAGCGGTCCTGCCGGCAAAATCCTCAGCCGCTACTTCAAGCATCTGTTTCAAGTTAGCTATCTTTTTCACCATAATGGGCCTCATGGGGAAGGGGGGACTCGAACCCCCACGTCTTGCGACACCAGATCCTAAATCTGGCCCGTCTGCCAATTCCGGCACTTCCCCGAGCTATAGTATCGATGCAGTGTCTCTCTGGGGTAAAGACAACTGTTAAGTAATACTATAGCATTTCGAGCCTGTTCGCTCAATAAAACGAGCGTGTTATTTTGCCCGTTTTTCGTCGTTAAAATTTAATAACATTCAGTTGAGTTTTCAATTGAGCCGCCGACCTCCGTGGTGTAAAATACCTGTAGCATA
>JADHXF010000088.1 GCA_016783105.1 Dehalococcoidales bacterium
GAACTGGTCGCTGACCTTCGAGGTCAAAAACTTGGTTTTGAGTCCCATCACATATCGCTGGCAATGTACCGCCAGATAGGCAATATAATTAAAAAAATAGATTCCCCTGTCGAGTTTGTTCCTCTGGAAGGTGTGGTAGAATCACTGCGGGCGATTAAGGACGCGGGGGAAATTGAGTCTATCGCCCGGGCGGCGGATATAGGCGACCGGGCCTTTCAGCATATCGAGAAAGTTATAAAAACCGGCATGAGTGAAAAGGAAGTCGCTTGGGAGTTAGAGAAGTTCATGCGAGAGCACGGCAGTCATGCTATGCCGTTCGACGTTATTATTGCTTCCGGCCCCAATGCTGCCCTGCCCCATGCCCGACCTTCGGAACGAGTTATTCAAGAAGGAGAGACGGTGCTCATGGATTTCGGCGCCAGGGTAGACGGTTATGCCAGTGACCTGACCCGCACCATTTGTCTTGGCGAACCCGATGATAATTTTAAAAAAGTGTACGATATCGTGCTCGGAGCGCAGTTAGCAGCACTGGAGCTAATCAAGGAAGGTATGACCGGAGAGCAGGCGGATAACCTGGCCAGAACGGTCATTGCTGAAGCGGACTATGCTCAAGTTTTCGGGCATGCACTGGGCCATGGTGTTGGCCTGGCGGCACATGAGGCGCCGCGCCTCGGCCCGGGTTCAGGTGAGGAGCTGGTTTCCGGCATGGTATTTACCGTTGAGCCCGGTGTCTATCTCCCCGGCTGGGGCGGTGTCAGAATTGAGGACCTTGTTGTTCTGGAAACTGGAAACCTGAGAGTATTATCGAAAGCGAGGAAGGCGTAACATGATAAGCGGCGGTGAACTGAGAAAAGGGATTATCATCGAACTCGATGGCGCGCTCTATCAGGTGGTGGAGTATAAGCACGTTAAAATGAAACGGACCGCACTGGCACGTGTTAAGCTGCGTGACCTGAATGCCGGCCATACTACCGAGCGCAGTTTCCAGTCCGATGACAAACTGGTGAGGGCACGCCTTGATTCGCGACAGATGCAGTACCTCTATAACGACGGTGATATTTACCACTTCATGGACGTGGAAAGCTTCGAGCAGATTGAAATCGATGGCAAAAGGCTGGGAGACGCCCTTAATTATTTGAAAGAGGGCTTTACCGTGGAGGTATCCAGCTACAAGGGCGAGATTGTTGATATCGAGCTGCCGGTAGCTGTCGAGCTTGAGGTCGCCGTCACCGACCCCGGCTTCAAGGGAGACACCGCTACTGGCGGTAACAAGCCGGCAACCCTGGAAACCGGGCTTATCGTTCAGGTCCCGCTCTTCGTCAACCAGGGTGATATCATCAAGGTCGATACCCGCACCAGCGAATACCTGGAAAGGAGCAATTAAGTCAGTTGCTTAAAGCAGACCTTCATATCCACACCGAGTATTCAATGGACTGCAGTACGCCTCTGGATACGATTATTGAACGATGCCAGGAACTGGGAATTAACTGTATAGCCGTTGCCGACCATGGCACTATTGAAGGGGCACTCGAAATGCAGCGTATTGCTCCTTTCAAGATAATCGTCGCCGAAGAAATTCTGACTCCGTATGGCGAGATAATGGGCATGTTCCTTAAAGAGAATGTTCCCAGTGGCCTCTCGGTGGAACAGGCGATCGCCCGTATCAGAGCGCAGGACGGCATCGTGTGCATTCCCCACGCCTTTGATGTTTTACGACCGTCGGCTTTGAACCCGAAGGTTATTGAAGAGATTGCTCAGGAAATCGAAGTCATTGAGGTCTTCAATGCGAGGAGCTTGCTCCATCACAGTTCCGAGAAGGTGCTGGCTTTTGCCCGTAAATACGACATCGCGCAAAGCGCCGGCAGCGATGCCCATGTACCCAGCTCCATTGGCGATGCTTACGTGGAAATGCCAGAGTTTGAAGGTCGCAGTGACTTTATCCAGGCACTAAACAAAGGTAAAATCATCGGACGCCGGACCAACCCGTTGACTCACTTCGCCAGTGCCTGGAACAAATTGAAAAATCGTGCCTGGCGGTAACAAGATGTATCAATTGGGATGGTTTTCCACAGGGAGAGGCAAAGGGTCAAGAGGACTGCTCAAAGCGGTACACGATAGCATAGGGTCGGGCGAAATCGATGCTGAAATTGCCTTTGTCTTCTGCAGTCGAGAGTGCGGTGAGGCCGAACAGTCCGATATCTTTCTCAAAATGGTGAAGGATTATAGCATTCCACTGGTCACGTTTTCTTACCAGAAATACAAAGGTAAAGTGAGTGGTTCATCTGGTTCCGGCGAAGAGTTACCTTCGTGGCGACTTGGCTACGACCGCGAGGTAATGGCAAGGCTCCAGGATTTCAAGCCTGATATTTGTGTGCTGGCAGGGTATATGCTTATCGTCGGGCCGGAGATGTGCCAGAAATATGAGATGATAAACCTCCACCCGGCAGCGCCCGGTGGGCCGGCCGGGACCTGGCAGGAAGTCATCTGGGAGTTGATTGAGTCTGATGCAAAATCGACGGGTGCCATGATGCATCTGGTCACGCCGGAACTGGACAAAGGCCCGGTGGTGGCTTACTGCACCTTCCCGATTCGCGGCCAGGCGTTCGACCGTCACTGGTCGGAGATAAAAGGCAAATCGATGTCGCAGGTGGAACAGAAACAGGGTGAGGAAAGCGCTCTTTTCCAGCTCATCCGCCAGCACGGGGTAATAAGAGAGCTGCCATTGATTACCGCCACCATTCAAACGTTCAGCCAGGGTAGGGTGAAAATTACGCCGGATAAACAGGTTGTTGACGCTCAGGGGAAGTCAATAAAAGGATGCGACCTCACCGCAGAAATCGATGAAAAAATTCGCGGCTCGCTCTGAAATCTGAGCCGGAGAACAAAACTCCCCTCCCCGATGGAAAAAGGGAGGGGAATTCATTTTATTGTCCTGGTATTCAGGGATTATTTCTTCGCAGTTTTCTTGCTGCCCTCTTCCGGTTTTTTCAGGACTTCGTCAACGAGGCCGTATTCCACCGCCTGGTCAGCACTGAGGTAGAAATCACGGTCCGTATCGTGGGCGATTTTCTCCAGCTTCTGACCGGTATGATTGACCAGGATACCCCTAATGATATCCTGAACGCGCATGATTTCGCGGGCGGCAATCTCAATGTCGCTGGCGTACCCCTGGGCACCACCGAAAGCCTGGTGCATGTGGATAGTGGAGTTGGGCAGGGCATACCGTTTGCCCTTGGCACCGGCGCAGAGCAGCACCGTGCCCATGCTCGCTGCCAGTCCGATACATATGGTGGATACCTCTGGCTGGATGAGCTGCATGGTGTCGTAAATTGCCAGCCCAGCGTTGATAACACCGCCCGGACAGTGAATATACAGGCTGATGTCCTTGTCCGGGTCTTCCCGCGCCAGGTAGAGTAGCTGGGCGACGATTACATTGGCCACCTGGTCGTTAATCGGCAGGCCCAGCATGACGATGCGCTCTTTCAGCAGAAGCGAGTAGATGTCGAAGGCTCGCTCTCCCCGACTCCCGCTCTCGATAACCATCGGTATGACATTCGCTGGATTGATATTCATTTTTCAACCCCCTCCTTTTTCGGTTTCCCTTTCTTCTCTTTTCCGCCTCCGGCTATTTCCGCCAGTCGCTCGACCGTTCTGCGTGTCAGCAGTATTTGCCGGATGGAATCGCGGGACGATGGCGCATTCAGTGCTTTCTGCAATTCTCCTTTTTTATCAGCCGCGTTTTGCAGCATCGTTTCAATCTCTTCATCTATTTCCTTCTCGCTTACCTCTGCTTTTTCCTCTTGAGCGACTTTGCCCAGAACCAGAGACTGCGTTATTCTCCTGGTTGCCACCGGCTCCAATTCCTCATGCAATTGTTCTTCTGTTTTATTAGTGCTTTTCAAATATTCTTCCATATTTGCGCCCTGCATCTCAAACTGCCGGGCCTGTTCATTAATCATGCGATGTATTTCAGTTTCTACCAGCACCGGCGGAAATTCAACCTGGGACAGAGCGACTACGGCATCAACCACTTTTTCTTCAAAATCAGCCCTGGCTTTCGCCTCAGCGCGCAATTTCAGATTTCTGGATACTTCCTCCTTCAGAGCGGCTATGTTTTTCATTTCCGGCCCCAGTTGCGCGGCGAATTCATCATTAAGTTTGGGCAATATCTCCTGTTTTACCTCCAGCATCTTCAAAGTGAAACGGGCTTCTTTACCGGCGAATTCATTGCGGGGATAGTCCTCGGGAAGGGCGAGGGCAAAGCTCCTGTCCTCTTCTTTCTTCATGCCGATGAGTTCTTTGGCAAAGCCCGGGGCCGGGGAAACGGAGTCCTGCATAACCAGGTACTGGACTCCTTCCCGGTTGATAAACGGAGAGTCATCTACCTGGCTCTCCATATTAAATACCGCCAGGTCACCATAGGCGACGGCACGCTCCACCGATTCCCAGGTTGCATTCTGGTGGCGAAGCTGCTCAATGACTTCATTTACGTTCGCATTGGTCACTTTTACCGAATCAGGTTTTATTTTAACGCTCTGGTAGTCTCCCAGCTGGACCACAGGCGCCAAAGGCACCCTGGCCTTGAAGATAACCGGGTCGGTCTGTACCAGCTCAACCTCTGGTCGGGCAATGGCTTCTATCTGTTGTTCTTCGATTGCCTTTTCATATGCCTGCGGCAGCAACTGGTTGATTGCATCTTCGAGAACGCTGTCGCTGCTCAGATATCGTTCCAGTACGGCACGCGGTGCCTTTCCCTTGCGAAAGCCGGGGATATTGGCCCGCTTGGCGAGGCGTTGGTAGGATTCCGCCATTGACGCCTCAACTTCTTGTGGTTCCATCTCAATGGTAAGAAATGCCTGGCTGTTCTCTGTCTTCTCTCTGGTTACTTTCACTATTGCTTCACCATCTCAATCCGTGTTTTTTTATCCTGGAAATATTTAAGGAAACCGGTGACGTTCATGGCGACTATTCCGCTTGCCAGATACTGATATAGAGATTCCGATTCCCGGGCTGGTTCCAGCTCGGAATAAAGTTGCGCTCTTATCTTTTTAAAGGCGGCTTCAAAGTTCTCTTCGTTGAAAGTCTGAGATATGATTGTATTCCAGGTTTTAAGTTTGTCCTTGGCGATGTCTATGCTTTCTCTGACTCTGTCCGTAGCACCGAAGTGAGCAAAATAAATCAGGCCTGCATTTAGCTCCGTCAGCTTTTCCAGTGAATCCAGGGACAGCTCAAGGTCAAAAGCAGGAGGTGGTGTGGCGGGCATCAGTACCTTCCCTCCCGCAACTGAAATGCCAATAGCATCACCGCTGAATACGCCGTTATTCCGGCTCTCCAGTATACATATTTGGTGCGGGGCATGCCCTGGCGTA
>JADHXF010000089.1 GCA_016783105.1 Dehalococcoidales bacterium
CCGAACCAGGCGTTGATTGCTTCGGTGTCCCAGCTTCTATCGACCAGTTCCTGCATCTTTTCATTCAGCACTGCGTGCTCAACCATATAATGCCTCCTTTAGAGTCAAATAGTGCAAGATTTCACGTAAATTCATGGCTAAGGGAGAGTGGAGCCACCCTCAATGAGCAACGTCTGGCCGGTCATAAAATTCGAGGCTTCAGAGGCGAGAAAAACGGCCGCGCCCATATAGTCCGAAGTGTCACCGGTTCTGCCCATGGGGATGGACTGTATTGTCTCCTGGAGCTTATCCGGATTTTCCGCGTAGTATTTTTTATTTAAAGGAGTGATGGTAGGCCCGGGGCCAATGGCATTCACGTTGATATTGTATTTTGCCCATTCCACTGCCAGACAACGTGTCAGGTGGGAAACGGCGGCTTTGGAAGTGGCATAAACCGAGCGCTCCGCCATAGCCCTCAAACTCGCGTCGGAGGAGATATTGATTATCTTGCCCTTTTTCTGCTTTATCATCTCTCTGCCCACAAGCTGACAGCAGAAAAATACGCCCCTGAGGTTGGTATTCATGATATGGTCCCAGTCTTCCCGGGTGAAATCTTCCGCAGGTTTCCTCACGATAACCCCGGCATTATTGACCAGGATATCGATTTTGCCATGATTTGTCATCACCCTGGAAACCATGGCTGCTATCGACGACTCGTCGCTGACATTGGTGGGAATGGAGGCGGCATTCAGGCCTTCTTTCTTAAGGGACTCGGCGGCTTTTACCCCCTCTTCCGTCCTGCGGTTGGCGATGATAACCGCTGCGCCGGCCTGGGCGAGGCCGCGTGAGATGGCAAGCCCGATTCCCTGGTTGCCGCCGGTGACTATGGCTACCTTTCCGGTAAGGTCAAATATCTCCATCTTCTGCACCTCCTCGATGCTATTACAATATATAAATTGGCGGTGTTCGTCAATATACCGCCTGGTATGATAAAATGTTACGTCGCTCCCGGTCATTACGAAGGCGATAAAATTTCGGTTCCTCACATCGTTGAATTAAAGCTATGCAGCCTGCGGAGTTTTCTGAAAATCAGCCATCATTAATTGAATACCGGAATGTCATCGTAAGCAAGAATGACCGCGTCGTGTTGAACGGCATAACGCTGGCCATCGATTCCGGGGAGCACGTTGCCGTCCTGGGGCCCAATGGCGCCGGCAAGTCGTTTCTCATCAGGACCATTACCCGTGAGTGCTATCCCCACGCTGGAGTTCCTGATTCTTACGTGCGTATTCTTGGCAAAGAGGACTGGAATGTCTTCGAGCTACGCAACCTGCTGGGGATTGTCACCGACGACCTGGCGGTGCTTTGCAACCGGAACTTCACCTGCCGGGAGATTATTTTATCCGGATTCTTCAGCAGCATCGGGATATGGCCGTATCACAAAGTGACGCGGGCGATGGAGCAGAAAGCGCGTGAGATAATAGCGCTGTTGGAAATATCGCATCTGGCGGAACGATATATGAACCAGATTTCAACGGGTGAGGCGCGACGAGTACTTATCGGCCGGGCGCTGGTGCATGACCCTCAAGCGCTGGTTCTGGATGAGCCGACCACAAGCCTGGACTTTCACGCTGCCCACAGGCTTCGAGGTATGCTGAGCAAGATTGCGAGCGCCGGCACCGGCATTATTATGGTCACGCACAACACCGTGGATATAATACCCGAGATTGAACGCGTAATCCTTCTCAAGGATGGCAGGGTCTTCAAGGACGGCAAAAAGGAGAAGGTGCTGACATCGGAATCGCTTTCCCACCTATTCGGCACACCGCTGGAGGTGGTAAAGCGCGATGGATATTATCACCTCTGGTAGTCGGTTCATTTTAGCCTTTTAATTACAACGACAGCTTTTGTTAGCGAGAATGAAAAAGTGGCACGCCTAGAGGGATTCGAACCCACGACCCTCGGTTCCGAAGACCGATGCTCTGTCCGCTGAGCTATAGGCGCACGTACCAATTATAACTGATGAGCGTGGCGGCGGCAATGATTTCCCGATTAAACTGGCTTGACAACCTGTCCGGTATCTTGTTCTAATCAGGTAGAAATTAAGGATAGAGGTAAGGACATATGGATACAGGTCTGGAAGGAAAGGTGGCGCTGGTTACCGGCAGCGGGAGCGGCATCGGGAAGGCGATAGCACTCGGCCTGGCCGGAGAAGGCGTGGACATCGCGGTCAATGATGTGAACGAGCAGAACGCCGATGGCGCGGCGGCTGAGATACGGGGAGTGGGTAGCCGTGCCATGGCATTGATGGCCAGTGTGGCCGATGAGGCTGAAGTCAGGGGGGTGGTCGACCGGATAGTGGCGGAATGGGGTGGCATTGATATCCTGGTCAATAACGCCGGAACAACCAACCAGCTACTCATTGAAGATACGGAAAAAGAGGAATGGGAGCGGGTTCTTTCTGTCAATCTGGGCGGCGCTTTCAACTGCAGCAAGGCGGTGCTTCCATCGATGAAAAAGAAGGGTGGGGGCAGGATAATCAATATCATCTCCTATTCCGGGGAGCACATGACCATGATTGGCGGCGTATCCTACACCTCGTCCAAGTCAGGCATCTGGGGACTGACCCGCCAGCTTTCCTTTGAGCTCGGGCCGTACCAGATTACAGTCAACGGCATTTCCCCGGGCAATGTCATTACCCCGATGCTCAAAGCCGGCACCACGCCGGAGCGCCTGGCGGAGATGAAGAAGTGGTATCCATTGCGTGACATGCCGACGCCTGAAGATGTCGCCGATGCGGCGGTTTTTCTCGCCTCTGACCGCGCCCGGATGATTACCGGCGTCAACCTGGAAGTGGATGGCGGCATCACCAAGCCGATTGCCATCGGTGTTGACTGGGATACCTACGTCAGGGTGAAGAAAGAGGAAGCGGAGAAGAGGAAGAAATAAGAGAGTGGGGTGAGTGGAGGGATTCGAACCCTCGTTCTCCAGGGCCACAACCTGGCGCCTTAAACCACTCGGCTACACTCACCACAACCAGGGCTATTATAGCGGAAAGACGGCTGTGCTTTCAAATTGACGCATGTTCCCGGTTTGTCCGGTTACTTATCGGCGAGCTGGACGATGGTCACTCCGATGCCACCTTCACCGTATCCACCAATGCGGTATGATTTCACCAGCGGATGTTTTGCCAGCACCTTCTGGATGGCCTGACGCAGCGTTCCCGTGCCCTTGCCGTGAACCACCCTGACCTGAATCAGGCCGGCCATGAAAGCATCGTGCAGGTATTGGTCCAGCCGAAACAGCGCTTCGTCAACCGTTAGCTGGCGAAGGCGTATCTCGTCCGGGACCGTTATCTTTTTACCCTGATAATCGTCCTTGTTCATCAAATCTGTGCCTTGATTGTAGCACCTGCTATCGCTGGGAACAAATCCTTGTGAGGGTCGTCGTTCCAGTGTTAGAATAAATCTGTACGTGCGAGAAGGATTTAAAAGATGCCGCTGGATGCCATCATTGTCAAAGGTGCCCGCGAGCACAACCTGAAGAATATAGATGTCACCATTCCCCGCGACAAGCTGGTGGTTATCACCGGTGTCTCCGGCTCGGGGAAGAGCTCGCTGGCGTTTGACACCATCTACGCTGAAGGCCAGCGCCGCTATGTGGAATCGCTCTCAGCGTATGCCCGTCAGTTTCTGGGCCGGATGGAGAAGCCGGACGTTGACTACATCGAGGGACTGAGCCCGGCGATTTCAATCGACCAGAAGGGGCCGAGCAAAAACCCTCGCTCTACCGTGGGCACGGTGACCGAGGTCTACGATTACCTGAGGCTGCTTTTCGCCCGGGTCGGCCATCCCCACTGTCCCGAGTGCGGCCGGGAAATCACCACCCAGACGGTGCAGCAGATTGTGGACGCGGTTCAGGGACTCCCCGAGGGCAAGCGCATCATGGTTATGGCGCCGCTGATACGCGACCGCAAGGGGGAGTACCAGCAAGTTTTTGGCGACCTGCGCAAGGCGGGCTATGTCCGGGTGAGGGTTGACGGTGAAATTCACGACCTCTCCGAGGAATTCCAGCTGGATAAGAACAAGAAGCACTCCATTGAGGCGGTGGTCGACCGCCTGGTGGTCGGGCAGGGAGAGAGGCAGCGGATTGCCGATTCGGTAGAGACCGCCCTCAAGCTCGGTGCCGGGATGGTGCTGGTTTCTGTCATAGATGGTGAAGAGCTGCTCTTCTCCGAGCATTTTGCCTGTGTCTACGATGGCATCAGCCTCGGTGAGATAACGCCCCGCACCTTCAGCTTCAACAGCCCGCACGGCGCCTGCCCCGAATGTACCGGCTTGGGGGTCAAGCTTGAAATCGAACCGGACCTGGTCATACCTAATAAAGAGCTATCCATCGCCGGGGGGGCAATTCGTCCCTGGCAGTTTCAATCCTGGTACTTCTATCAGCTCGATTCTCTGGCGAAACAGTACGGCTTTTCCCTGAACACACCGGTCAAAGACCTCGAGGAGAAACAGCTGAATTTGTTGCTATATGGTGAAGAGGGAGACTGGTACCGTTACCGGAGCCGCTTCGGGCGGGTCAGGGAGTATTTCAGCGGTTTTGAGGGCGTTATTCCCAGGATGGAGCGCCTCCACCGTGATACCGAGTCGGAAAACTCGCGGGCGGATATTGAACGCTATATGGTCTCCACGCCCTGTCCCGTTTGTCAGGGCAAACGGCTGAAACCGGAGTCGCTGGCGGTGACCATCGGCGGCCGGAATATTACGGACGTCAGTGAAATGTCCGTGGTGCACGAACTGGAGTGGATAACCGAAATTGGCGACAAGGTGCTAAGTGAACGGGAAAAGATGATAGCCCGGGAGATACTTAAAGAGATTCAGGCACGGCTTGGCTTTCTGAAGGATGTGGGCCTCGAATACCTGACCGTTGACCGCGCCGCAGCGACGTTGAGCGGTGGGGAAGCGCAGCGCATCCGGCTGGCTACACAGATTGGCAGCGGGCTCATGGGCGTGCTCTATATCTGTGATGAGCCCACCGTGGGGCTGCACCCGGCAGATGACGCCCGTCTTATCAACACGATGAAGCGTTTGAGGGACCTGGGCAACACGATATTGATTGTTGAGCACGATGAAGCCATGATGCGCGCCGCCGACCACATCATTGATATGGGCCCCGGTGCCGGCGAGCACGGTGGTTGGATTGTGGCCATGGGCACCCTGGCTGATATTATGGCCAGCCCGGAATCCATCACCGGCCAGTATCTCAGCGGCACGAAGCAGATTCCGTTGCCCGACAAGCGGCGCCCCGGTAACGGCGGTGAAATC
>JADHXF010000090.1 GCA_016783105.1 Dehalococcoidales bacterium
TCTCAGCAATAAAGGCATCATCAAGGAAGAACTCAGGGAGGACTGGGAAAGGGACTTCTTTGGCGGCGTCGGCTTAACGGCCCGAATACTGTACGAAGAAATTCCGCCCAAAATCGACCCGCTGGGGCCGGAGAATAAGCTGGTCATGATGACCGGACCGGTCAACGGCACGATGATACCGGCAGCCTCGCGCTCCTCTTTCTGTGCCAAGTCACCGTACACCAAATCGTTTTTCCACAGTATCTTCGGCGGCTTTCTGGGTCCGGAGCTCAAGTTCGCCGGCTACGATGGCCTGATAATTGAAGGAAAGTCGGACAGACCCGCCTATATCTGGATTGACGATGACAAAGTCGAAATCAGAGATGCCAGCCACCTCTGGGGCAAAGACCCGTTCACGGCACAGGATATGCTGCGTGGTGAGATTGGCGATGAGGAAATACACATCGCCACCATCGGGCTGGCCGGTGAGGAAAAAGCGCCCTACGCCATGATTCTCTGCGATATCCGGGCGGCCGGTCGCGGCGGAATGGGGGCGGTGATGGGTTCAAAAAACCTCAAGGCAATCGCCGTCAGAGGCACCGGGGGCGTCACGGTACCCAACATGCTCCGCGTCTATAACACCTCCGTCAGAATTAACGAGCTCTTTGCTACCAACCCGGGGGTACAGGGTCTCTCCGAATACGGCACACCACGTAACGTTTCCGCCATGAACGAAGGCGGCATTTTACCCACCCGGAACTGGCAGACCGAGACTTTCAAAGGAATGAAAAATATCACCGGCGAGGCGATGAGAGAGCAGGTGGTCAAGGGCCACCGTGCCTGCTTCGCCTGCTCCATTAACTGCACCAAATACAGCGTGGTGCCAAAGGGCCCATACAAATCGGTCATCAACGGTGCCGATTACGAAACGATTTACGCTTTTGGCAGCGTCTGCGAGGTGGACAACATCGAGGTGCTCTGCAAGGCAGACGAGCTCTGCGACTACTACGGAATAGACCTCATCTCCACGGGGCTGTGTATCGGCTGGGCTATGGAGTGCTACGAGAAAGGAATTTTCACCAAAAAAGACACCGATGGTATTGACTTACGGTTCGGCAATGCCGATGGCATGCTCGAGATGATAGAAAAGATAGGCAAACGTGAGGGAGTGGGAGAATTACTGGCTAAAGGCACGAGAGATGCCTCGAAGATTGTCGGCAGGGGCACCGAAAAGTTCGCTATCCAGAACAAGGGTCTTGAGTGGCCGGGTCATACCTGCCGCCCCTTCCCGGCCGCCGCCGTTGGTTACGCTACCGGCCCGAGAGGCGGCAGCCACCATGATATCCGACCCACCGCCGAGAAGAGCGGGCTGGTCGACCGCAAAATACTGGAAGGAAAGGGAGGCGTGGCCGCCGAAATCAATCACTGGCTTATCCTCGGCGACTCCATGCTGATATGCCATCTGGGCGAGCCCGTCTGGGGGCCGCTCAGAATCAGCGATAGCATGATAAATGCCCTGAATGCGGTAACAGGATGGGAACTGGACTACGAGGGAGCCAGGAAGATTGCGGAACGGGAATGGAACATGATACGCTGCTTTGCCGCCAGAGAGGGGTTCACCCGCGAGGATGACCAGCTTCCAGCCCGGTTTATGGAAGAGCCGGTGCCGGAAGGACCGATGCAGGGCAGCCACATCCCCAAGGAGACTCTCGAACGACTCAAGGATGATTACTTCACCTACCGAGGCTGGGATTTGAAGACCGGCAATCCGACCAGGAAGAAACTGAGCGAACTGGGGCTGGACTTTGCCATAGATGATATCTGCTGAAGCAGGCAGCCGTTTACTCTGAGAGCACGGTTCTTACAGTTTCCAGGAACTCTCTCTCGGGATTCTTTTCCCGGGATGAAAACTCGTATTTCAGCTCGCTTCTAAAAACCTTACAGTAACCCCAGGCCCTGTAAAGCGTCCTTCACCCGTTTCTCGGTTTCCGGCGGCACCGGCGTGAAGGGCAAACGAGGGTAACCGGCATCAATCCCGCGCAGTTTCAGAATCGCGTGGCAGGTGGGCACAGTGGGCCCATACTTGGTAATCTGCCTTACGGCCAGAACCTCTTCCTGGATTTGCATTAATTTCTCCCTGGCGCCGTCCAGATACGCTTCATACAGCTTCCGAATCAGGTCGGGGTAAACATTCCCCAGGCCGGTAACCGCCGCTTTGGCACCGGCATCAAAGGCCGCCACAAGTATTGCTTCGGTACCGATAATCAAGTTCAGTTTGGGAAATTCTTTCAACGCAAGCTGCGAGTGGTAGTAATTGACAATATCAAAGCTGCTATCCTTAACACCCCCTAACCCTTCCCTGGCAAGGCGGACCAGGAGGTTTGAGGAGACGGGGTTGCCCGAGGCCTTCGGGTTATTATACAGGAAAACCGGTATATCAACCGCGTTTATCAATTGCTGGAAGTGAACGAAAATATCGTCTTCACTGTAGCTATTATAGTAAGGGGTAATGGCGCCCACTGCCTTGGCTCCAATGCTTTCGGCATGGCGGGCCAGTTCAACGGTGTTTTTAGTATCCGCTGTTCCCACATGAACGATTACCGGGACCCGACCTTTAGCCTGGTCAACAATGATTTCAGCCGCTTTCTTACGTTCCGCGATTGACATCATCGGCCCGCTACCATAAGTCCCGCACGGGAATAACCCCTGGACATGAGGAACTATAAAATCAACTATCTTCCGTGTACCCTCTTCGTAAATCTCACCTTCCTTGGTGAACGCGGTCATCATCGGCGGTATAATGCCTTTAAAATCAGACGCTTCCATATCTACTCCTCCTTAGTTTTTTTACATCAGCGGGAGATGCCAGTTTCTCCAGTTAAAAATGCCTGTAGCTCTTTAGGACCGGGTAAAGCTTGGTAGGGCCCTGAAGCCATCAGGCAAAAAGCACCCAGAGCATTCCCCCAACGAGCGCATTGCTCCAGGGGTTGCTCCTTTAATAAACCAGCAACGAATCCGGCGCCAAAACAGTCCCCCGCCCCCATGCTGCTAACTGGATTTCTCACCGCAAAACCAGCGATATTCGTCGCTTTCTCATCACCACATGCCAGAACGGCGCCTTTGGCTCCAGTCTTGACCACCAGATTGTTTATGCCCATGGCACGGACTTTGTCTATTGCCGCCGATAATTCCTGACAGTCCATCAGCAGCTTGAGTTCATTCTCGCCGGGCAGAACATAGGAACTTTTTTGCATCAACGGGATAAGAATGGAACGAGCGGTGGTGATGTCACATAATCGTAAACGCAAGTTAGGGTCAAACACGATAGTTTGACCATTTTCAATCGCAATCTGGAACATCTTCTCCGTTGCCTGACAGGCAGACTCGCTCAATATCGGAGTGATTCCAGTAAGATAGACAATTTTAGCCTGCTTAATATAGTCCGGGTCAATATCAACCGGGGATATCCGGCTTGCCGCAGATGACTGCCGGTAAAAGTAACAGTTAAATTCATCGTACGCACGCCTCTCAACGAAAAAAACGCCTGTTTGAGCATCAGGGTCAAAGATAACCCTGGAGACGTCAATGCCTTCCCCTTTAATCGTCCTGAAAACTTCTTTCCCGAATTCATCATCACCCAACCGGGAAAACCAGCCACATTTAAAACCGAGGCGAGCCAGCCCAATAGCGAAGTTATCCTCGGCACCACCCACCCATTTCTGGAAAGAATTTATTTCTCGCAAAGGACCATTGTCCTGCGCTTCGAAGGCAATCATTGATTCACCCATAGTGATTACATCTATGGCGCTCATTTACCCGCTTCCCCCTCTAATAAGTCGGGAGTAAAGTTACCACAGCCTGATACTGTTACGATGGAGTCCAACAAATTCTCGCATAATTATGCTAGCCCACTTCTGGTATGTCAAGTGCTGGATTATCCTACCTAATTCTTGCCAGGTCCTGCCTGGCATCATGGGTTCACCATGAGTTCTTATCGTTGTGCCATCATGAGGAGCAATAAAAATAGCACCCGGATATTAATAAAAGCTCGGCACGGTTTCGTGCCGAGCTACTCTATCAACTTACGATACGGAGCGGGAAAATTAACTGTCTTCTACTCCCAGGTCCTTCAGGTAATCAACCGCACTCTGAACGGTAACTATCTTTTCCGCGTCCTCATCCGGTATCTCAATCTTCTTCGCTGGAGTGCTGAATGTCTCTTCCAGTGACATTACCAGCTCCACCAGGTCCAGAGAATCGGCCCCCAGGTCTTCAACGAAGCTCGCAGCAGGTTTTACGTTCTCTTCCTCCACACCAAGTTGCTCCACAACTATGGGTTTTATTCGCTCAAAAATTGTGGCCACGTTTTTGCCCCCTTTCCGGAAACCTTTTATCTTTTCGCCAGCGCACTGACTGAACCCAGCACGCCATTAACAAACTTTGATGAACTTTCGCCGCCGAACTTTTTGGCCAGCTCAACGGCTTCATTGATGGCTATCTTAACGGTTACTATATTATCAAATAAAATTTCAGAGATTGCAAGTCGGAGAATATTCCGGTCAATAACCAGTAGCTGCTCTACGGGCCAGGCTGGCGCAAACTGCTGAATATTCCGGTCAATCTCCCCCCGGTGCTGCAGTACCTGGCTCACCAGATGCCGGACAAAGGCATTATTATCCTCGGATAGATTCCCTTCGGTCAACAGCCGGCGCAATACCCCGTCCACCTCGTGTCGCGTGGTATCCACCTCATAAAGCGCCTGCAGGGCAATGGCTCTCGCTTTCCTTCTTGGCCCGGTCATTGTTTGCTCCTGAAATCAAGCAACCATTATAGCACTTATATCCGCATAACCTCTACCTTGACACTGGTAGTCGATACTTGCTACACTTCCCTTGTTCCCTTGTTCCCTTGACGTTATCATTGATTTTAACTGGCTCAGCAGGGTACTCCGGTGAAAAACGTTGGTATATTCTATCACCCTTTAAATGAAGCCGCCCAGACCAAGGCGAAACAGTTGCAGGACCTCCTCGTCTCTCATGGCATCACTGTCTGGCTCTGCTCCGCATGGGAAGGCGAAACCGCCAGGGCACAACTGGACAATACGGACCTGGTTTTGAGCGTTGGCGGCGATGGTACAATTCTGCGCTCAGCACAGGCGGTGGTCCCGCGAATGATTCCGATAATCGGCGTAAATCTGGGCAAACTCGGGTTCATGACCGAACTCAGCGCTGATGAGGCTATCGACAGGTTGCCTGCCCTGCTTTCCGGAGAAGGCTGGACCGATGAAAGGGCCATGCTTCAG
>JADHXF010000091.1 GCA_016783105.1 Dehalococcoidales bacterium
CGGCTCTTCCGCAAGATGGACGGCATCGGGGCACATGAGGTTATCATCGAAACGCCGTCGCACAATACACCCATGGCGTTGATGAGTTACGACCAGGTGGAGAAGGTGCTTATCGCCTACCAGGAGCGGTATAACGCGCTGAAGAGGGAAAAACACCTGAAGTTCATAACTATCTTCAAAAATCACGGCTGGGCTTCGGGCACTTCGCTGGTGCATCCGCACTCGCAAATAGTGGCCACGCCCATTGTGGCGCCTTCTTACCACCATCAGTTTGACATTGCCCACGAATACTATATTGACCGGGGCCGGTGTCTGTACTGCGATTTGCTGGCGGGGGAGCTGGAAAAGGACCAGAGAATCGTAACCAGGACCGAGCAGTTTATCGTCTTCCATCCCTATGCCTCACGCGCGGCCTATGAGACATGGATAATGCCCAGAACACATTGTGCTTCTTTTGGCTTATTCCCCGATACGTATCTGAACCAGCTGGCCAAAGCGCTGAAAAATGTTCTCCTCTGCCTGTACGAGTCGCTGGACAATCCGGCCTTCAACCTGATGGTCGACAGTACGCTTACAGAGGATGAGGAAGACCCTTACTATCACTGGCATATCCGCATTGTTCCCCGGCTGACGACCATCGCCGGCTTTGAAATGGGCTCCGGGATTTATATCAGTACCGCCCTGCCGGAGGATACGGCCAGCCAGATAAGGGCCTGTTTCCAGAATCTTATTAAAGAAGGCAGAATCTCGCTGGAATAGCCCTTTTCAACTGGCGGTTCCGTAACCAGAAGTCCGGCGAATAATTTCCAACAGTATTATTCCTGCACTGCTTGCCATCAGGGACTATCTTCCTTCAAGGGACGCCATTGCCCCAGATTGAAAAGTCTGGGGAACAGCGATTTTCTCGTTTCCTCAATGATAAACAGGGAGGCGCCGGCGAGGAGGGCGATACCCCATTTCCCCAAAGTCAGTGGTACTGTACTGAAGGCCACCTGCATGAAGGGCGCGTAGACAACAAATAGCTGGAGAGAGATGGCGACTGCGGTTGACATAAGGAGCCATCGGTTGCGGAAGATGCCCAGGTGGAAGATGGTATACTGGCTGGAGCGCGCGTTAAAGGCGCGAAACCACTCGAAGGCGACCATGGTGCAGAAGGTGATGGTGCGCGCTTCTTCTATGCTCATTCTGGGCTCCGCCCAGCGAAAGACTAGAAATACGCCAACGCCCATGAGCGTGGCCATGAAGGCGATGCGGAGGAGCAGTCCGGGAAATACTATGCCCACTCCGGGGTGGCGGGGTGGCTGTTTCAGTTCATCCCCTACCTTTGGCTCCAACCCCAGAGGCACCGCCGCCGTGGTATCCGTGACCAGATTAACCCAGATAATCTGAACCGCAAGCAAGGGTGCCTTGCCCACGAAGAGGAGGGCCAGGGTAAGGGCAATGAGCTCTCCCAGGTTGGTACTCAGCAGGAAGAAGAGCACGTTGCGCAGTCGATTGAAGATGACTCTGCCTTCCTCAACCGCAGCGACCACAGAAGCAAAATTGTCGTCTGCCAGTATCATATCGGAGCCTTCTTTGGCCACATCAGTGCCGGTGATGCCCATGGCAATGCCGATATTGGCCGCTTTCAATGCCGGCGCGTCATTAACGCCGTCGCCGGTCATGGCCACCACGTGCCCGTGGCTCTTCAATGCGTTCACAATTCTGAGCTTGTGCAGGGGCTCAATGCGGGCGAAAACAGAGATATCTTCCACCTGCCCATACAGTTCCTCATCGGACATCTGCTTGAGTTCCGAGCCGGTAACTGTTCTCCCTGCCGGCAGGTCAAGTTGACGGGCGATTGACTCCGCGGTGACCTTGTGGTCGCCGGTAATCATCACCACCCTGATGCCCGCCTGCCGACACAGTCGCACCGCTTCTTTGGCTTCTTCACGAGGCAGGTCGGCCATGCCCGCCAGGCCGACAAATACCAGATTGCCCCGGATATGTTCATCTTTTAAATCTTCCAGTTCACTGGGAAGCTCGGCATAGGCGGTGGCAATTACCCGTAACGCCTGTCTGGCCATAGCGTCGTTGGCCTGCATGATAGTATCAACGTCTTTCTCGGTGATGGGGACAACCTGCTCTCCATTAAGTTTAAACTTGCTGAGCGCCAGTATCTTCTCCACCGAGCCTTTGACATAGACCACTCTGCCGCCATCGCGCGGGTGGAGGGTGGCCATGTACTGTTTTTCACTCTGAAACGGGATTTCGTCCAGGCGGGGAAAGGCCTTTTCCAGCTTTTCCTTGTTCATTCCCGCTTTGTTCGCTGCCACGAGCAGTGCTCCTTCCGTGGGGTCGCCGTAGATATCGCAGCACTCGTCATTATCCCGCCTCGTCAGGAAAGAATCGTTGCAGAGCGTGCCGATTCGCAGCATCAAGTTGATTGAGGGCTCGTTTTGCAGGTCAATAGTTTGCCCGTCACGGCGGAATTCACCCTGTGGAATGTAACCCTCGCCGGTTACTTCAATCGTCTGGCCGTCAACATACAGGCGTTGCACGGTCATCTCGTTCCGGGTCAGTGTTCCGGTTTTATCCGAGCAGATAACCGTGGCTGAGCCGAGGGTCTCCACGGCCACCAGTTTGCGGATGATGGCATTTCGCCGGGCCATGATGTGCATACCCACCGCCAGCACGACGGTAACCACGGTAGGCAGGCCCTCCGGTATGGCGGAGACGGCGGCCGCTACGGCCAGCAGGAATATTTCCAGCCAGTCCAGCCCCTGGAGCAGGCCAACCGCCACCAGCAGGGCACATATGCCAAGGAAAAGAATAACTATGTACCGGCTCAGTTTGCTGATGTTTTTCTGCAGGGGTGTCTTCTCCGACTTGATTTCCTGTATAGCGGTTGCTATCTGGCCGATGTCCGTTGCCATGCCGGTCCTGACGACCATGGCGGTGGCGCGACCGTAATTGACAATGGTGCCCATGTGCACCATGTTCTTTCTCTCCGGCATGGGTACGTCTTCACGGATGGCATCGGTGTGTTTGTCAACGGGCATGGACTCGCCGGTGAGCATGGCCTCATTTACTTTCAGGTTGGAGACCTCAATAAGCCGGGCGTCGGCCGGGATTTTATCACCGGTTTCCAGGAGCACGATATCACCGGGAACCACCTCTCGGGCGGGGATAACCTTTATAACTCCATCGCGCCGGACGCTGGCCTTGGGTGCCGCCATCTGGATGAGCGCTTCCATCGCTTTCTCGGCGCGGGCCTCCTGTATAAAGCCGATGGCGGCATTGAGAAAAAGCACGCCGAGAATCACACCGGCGTCAATAAAGTGCTCGACAATGAGGGAGATAATGGCGGCGACCATCAGGACATAAATGAGCGGGCTGAGAAACTGCCTCAGAAATACAATTGCCGGCGGCGTCTTCTTCCTGCCCTTCAGCTCGTTAGGGCCGTACCGCAGGCGGCCGGAACTGGCCTCATCACCGGTAAGCCCGGAACGCCGGGAACCGAATGCCTCCAGAGCTTCACCGGTGGAGAGGTTATGCCACTGCGTGTTCATGCTAGGTAGTATTGGCTTCCTGACGGCAGAATTTTAGCAGCTCGGCGAAGTTGCTGATTCTGGCGGCGTTGTTGGTCTCCAGGAAGCCGTCGTAGGTGAGGCTTATCCAGGGCTTCTGGTAGGTGGCGCTGAACTTCTCGGCCATGGCGGCCACGATGCCGCCGGGCATACAGCCGTGGGGCATTACCGAAATCACCCCGGCAAATACCGGCGATTCCATCCACTCCACACCGCTGCCGATGCTGAGGACCGCCTCGCTGCCGCAGCGGGGGGATAAATACATGTCTGACTTGGCAAGTATGGCCGCCGTGGAAGGCTCTCTTCCATCGAGCAGCTCGCGGTAGTAGCCGGAGACCTTATGCTCATCCCGCTCCTGTACCAATTTCTTGAGGTAGCTGGGAATTATTTTTCGGAAATTCCGGTCTTTCACCGCGTCTTCGAGGTTGCGGTAGGCGGTATATTTCATCCATTCGCCAACGGGAGAAACGATGACTTCAAGACCTGCCTCTTCACATTCTTTCACCAGGTCGCGGTTGCTGAATCGATTGGAGCGCAGGAATATCTCGCCGTTTATGCCGATGAGAGGTCGTGGTGGCAGGTGCGGGTCAATAAGCGACTTAAATGCTGCCGTTGCCTGCTGCAGCACATCGTAGAAAGGCTCCTTGCGGCGGACCCGCTCCGCAATCCGTTTCAGGAATTCATCGAACAGGGCTTCGGCCACTCCCTTTTCCTTTTCATAGGGACGGGTGCGCCAGAGAAGCCTTTGCAGCCCGTCAACAGCCACGATGCTGTTCCAGGCGAGGCGGGTAAAGCCCGGTTCAAGGTTAAGGTCACGGTAGGCGTTATTGGAAACCGAGGATATCATAGGCAGGTCAAAGCCGATGTCTTTCAGTATTCGGCCCTGCTCGACCGCGTACTTGCCCAGCCGACACGGCCCATAGGCACCGGCCATGAATCCCTCGTAATTCTTCAGGTCGTCGCCACAGTCGGAGCAGAACTTCATGAAGTCGCCCAGGGTGACGCGATAGGGGAGACATTCCGTTCCTGAGGTGACCTGGTTGCTGATGAGGAGGGTGCGTTCATCGGATTCAGGCAGCACGATGGCCCGTGCCCCGGAGGCATTAATCGCTTCGGCGAGGACATCGGCGTGGGGGCACATGCTGGGAAGAAGCAGCGTCTTCTTCGGGTCGATAATGGCAGAGACACCGCGGTAAATGTACCTGTCTGTATCCGGAATATGCTTTGCGGACTGGGCATGGCTCGTAATCGTGTCCACGTATGCTTCAAGTCGGGTGACAATACCCGCTTCGGCAGCATGCTCGTCCATTTCCAGTTCGCCGAGCGGCTTTTCGCCCATAATATCGGCCAGCATCGGGAGCATGAAGGAATTCGGGCCGCAGCCGAAGTTGGTGATGGCCAGGCCGTAAAGCTGCGGGTCCTCGACGGTCAGGGCACCACCGGCGATGAACTTGCTCTCGTAATACCAGTAGGGACGGTCCGAATACTCCTTGGGGTCGACGGCTCCCAGCGGCAGCAAATCGAGGGGTATGGGCACCACGCCGAGCTGGGCCAGCTTTTCGGCGATTCCCAGATTGGCACCTGAGTCCTGCGACATGTAAGAGCGGGAGAAAAGCACCACGCCGAGCTGGTCGCTCTCGCGGAGCTGCTTGAGCAATATTT
>JADHXF010000092.1 GCA_016783105.1 Dehalococcoidales bacterium
CTGAAGGACCAGAGGCAGCATCGAGGCCACCAGGGCAAATTTTGCCAGCGCTGCCATAACCGTCCACGATTCACGGACGTTGGGTCGCTGATTTGGAATGACGATGAAAACAACGGCGACCAGTGAGACCAGTACCGCGAGCAGCGGTTTCAGCGAATAGACCGTTTCCATCAATTCAGACTATTTACCCACTTTCTTCACTATGGTAAAAGCGCCACCACGGGTTGCAGTACATACGAGACAATTAGCGCGTTCATCAAACCCAGCACGATAATACCAATTGCCAGAGTCACTATTGGTCCCAAGATCCGAGCGGAAGGTTCTCTGGCCTGCTCCACCACCGGGTCACTGTCTGGAGGCGTGGTGAAGAGCTTTTCAATCATGCGGAAGAAATAGACTGCGGTCAGCAGGCTGCTCGCCAGAATCACGGCGACAAAAGCCCAGTTGTTCGCCTCTATGCTTCCCAGCACCAGATACCATTTGCTGAAAAAGCCAGCCGTGGGTGGGATACCTATCATGGATAAAGCGGCCACGGTAAAAGCGCCCATCATCAGCGGCATCTTTCGCCCCAGCCCGGCAAACTGTGATATGGCATGAAACCCGGTCTGGTGCCTGATGCCGCC
Organism: Dehalococcoidales bacterium; assembly: GCA_016783105.1. Next base: position 624 of record JADHXF010000092.1, read on the forward strand.
GGCTACCAGAAAGAGGCAGCTCTTCATGAAGGCGTGGTTCAATATGTGCAACAGGGCGCCGATTAATCCCAGCGGGTTGGCCAGCCCGATGCCAAGGCCGATGTAGGCCACCTGGGCCACGGTGCTGTAGGCAAGCATACGTTTGAAGTCTTTCTGGGCAATTGCCATCACCGAGCCAAAGATGATGCCCACCGCCGCCACCCAGCCGATAACCGTGGTCACCGGTAGTATTTCAATGAAATACTGGGGCTCGAATATGGTGAGCATGAAGCGCACGATAACGTAAGCGGCAACCTCTATCTGTATTGCCGCCAGGATTGCCGCCACCACCGGAGGCGCATAGCTGTGGGCGTCAGGGAGCCATACATGCAGCGGGAACAGTGCCAGTTTGATGCCCATGCCCACCACTATCAGCGCCACGGCCGCCATAATGGTTGGGGAACCGTAAAGTGGCAGCAGCAGGTTAGCCGCATCCGCCATGTTGAGTGTGCCGGTGGAAAAGTAGATAAAACCAACGCCCAACAGGTAAAAGCAACCCGCAATCGTGCCCAGAATCAAATATCGGAAGCTTGCTACCACAGCGCGGTCGCCGCCAAGCGTTATCAGTGCGTAGCTGGCCAGGGAATATATCTCCAGGAAGACGAAAAGATTGAAAAGGTCGCCAGTAATCACCACGCCCACCAGCCCGCCGATAAGCAGGAGAAGCAACCCGTAGACGGGGATGCCACGGCGGGGGGCATGATACAGCCCTGCCTCCGGCGGGTAAATCACCGCAATAAAGCCGATGAACACGATGATAATGACCATGAATGCCGAGAGGTGGTCGAGGACATATTCAATGCCAAATGGAGGCGGCCACCCGCCGAGAAAATAACGCAACTCCCCATCGGCAAGGACCCGGCAGAGTCCGACACCGGCAGCCACCAGTGCCAGCGCCATGCCAATCGTCGCTGTCGCATACGCCCATTTCTGCCGCCATATGCCGACCAGTGCCGAAATAAAGCAGAACAGCAATAGCGGCGCGAGGATGAGAATAGATAAGCTGGACATTTACTCTGAACTCTCTTTCATATTAGCCATTATGGCTTTGTCATCCAGCGTTTTATAAGCGTTATAAATTCGCAGGAGAAAGGCCAGCGCCACCCCGGTCAGGGAAAGCCCCACCACGATACCGGTAAGTATCAGTACATGCGGTAGAGGGTTGATGTATTTAGCCGCCTCCATGCCGAGCATTTCGTCGATAACCGGCACCGAACCACCGGCTTTGGTGGCACCTTCGATGAAAAAGAGGAAAATAGCGGTCTGGAAGATATTCATTCCGATGAGTTTCTTCATCAGATTACGCTTGCCGAGCATCCCGTAGATGCCGATGGCCAGCAGGACAACAATCATAAAGTACACGTATCGGGATAAGAACAGGTCAATGACTACCATCTTTCACCAGCCAGGCAATCGAAAATCAGTACCAGCGTGCCGAAAACAGCCAGTCCGATACCTATCTCCACGATTAAAATGCCGACTGCTCTCAACTCGGCACCGTGTATCCAGAAAAGAGGCAGATTTCCGTAGTCCAGAAACGCCCCGCCGAACATCATGGGGACTATCCCGGCAAGGCAAAAGATGAGCATACCAGTGGCCCCAAGTGCCAGCGACAGCTTTGGCGAGAATTTTTGATATGCGATTCCGGTGCCCAGGTATAGCCTCTGCAGTATGATGCTTACCGCCAGCAGAACACCTCCCTGGAATCCCCCGCCGGGACCGTAGTGCCCGTGGATTATAACGTACAGCGCAAAAAGCTGAATGAACGGTATCAACAGGCTGCATATGGTCTGAACGATGATGCTTTGATAATGTTGCTTTATCATCTTTCTTTTCTCTTCATCAGGATAAGGACACAGGCCAATCCGGCAGTGAAAATCACCATCGTTTCACCCAGAGTATCGTAACCGCGATAATCGGCCAGCACCGCAGTTACGATATTCGGGGTATGAGTGTCTTTCACTGAATTTTCAATATAGGTGGGTGAAACGTGTGTATTCGCCGGGGACTGCGGGTCAGCATGGTCAGGCAAATCAACGGTAGCGTAAAGCATCAATGCCACGAACAGCAGCATAATGAGCGCGTTAAACCATCTCAATCTTCCGACCTCCGTCTGGTAAAGAATAGCGCTACGATGAACAGCACTCCGCTTATTCCCGCCCCCAGCGTCGCTTCAACGAAGGCGACATCAATTGCCCCCATCTGTCCGAAGAGCAGGGCCACAAGGAAGCTGTAGACGGCAAGCGCCGCCACCGCTGCCAGAAGGTCATGTAAAGACAGAGCAATAAGCGCGGTTACTATCAGGATTACCAACAGCCAGAAATCTATCTGCCATATCATGACTGTTCAACCTCTTTTGCTTTCTGTTCTGTTTTTTGTCGTATCCATGGCTGGTGGCCGGTGCGCAGGGCAGCTCGGGCAATGGCGTGCGTAGCCGTAGGATTGGCAATCAGGACAAAGAATAATATAAACAGTATCTTCACGGTGTTCAGTTCCCACCCGTTGTAGACGGCCAGGCCGCTCAGCACCAGTATTGAGCCCAGCGTCTCTGACTTGCCCACGGCGTGGGTTCTGGCGTAAAAATCGGGCAGGCGGAGCAGTCCGATGGCACTTACCATCAGGAAGAAAACGCCGGCCACAATCAGGATTATGGCGATAACCGTTCCAATCATTAGAGCCTCTCCCCTCCCCGGTCGAAGTACTTCCCCAGCACAATGACGATGACGAAGTTTAACAACGCGTAGGCGATGGCGATATCGATAAACATGTTGACGCGCTCGAAAAGGAACCCAATTAAAATCAGTATGATAAAGCCGTTGGTGCCTACCAGCCCGGCGGCGATAATCCGGTCGAATATGGTCTTCCCCACTGCTACCCGGTACAGCGCGATGGCGGTAAGCACGACAATGAAAATGGTAATGCCCAGAAGGAAAGAGTTCATTTTTCGAGCTCCTTCAGGGAGTGAACCCAGCGGACTTCTGGCCTGGGCTCTTTTTCTTCCAGGTACACCCTGGCGACTTTGCTCTGCATGGTTCCGTCAACAAGCCCCGAAGCCAGAGGTGGCTTCAATGTGTGGATAATATAATTGCCATTCTCAAGGCTGACGGTGATGGTTCCGGGCGTCAGGGTTATCGAGTTGGCCAGCGTTACCTGAGCCATGCCCTTGCGCATCCGGGTGCGAAAGAGAAGTAGTACGGGCTCGATTGGCATTTTGGGGTGCAGCACGAGATAAGCGACCTGCACGTTTGCCAGGATGATTTGAAGCAGCAGCCAGGGAATATAGAGGAGAAAACGCCACATCTGCCGGAAAACCTGCCCGCTTTTTATACCCAGTTTTTCACCACGCTGCAATGCAAAATAAAAGAGGTCGTTGGTGAGAAAAGTGACCAGGGCGGCAGCAATTGCGCCTATGATGATGTACTTTGCCTGGTAGCGACCGGAAAGCAGAAGCCAGAAGACGAACAGGACGACAAATTGCAGAATGATGCTTAATAAACGGTTCTGACCATGAATCGTGATCCCGGGTACGTTTAGAGTGTCCCCTATCGTATCCGGCACTTTTTGACTGGCGATATGGCTACGCCGTTGTAATGGCATTTATTTACCTGTCACAAGCTTAGACCATGATTCAGGATTCAGGCTTCCGCTATATTGCTTATACTTGTTGATAATAATACTTATCTGTTGTTTTTGTAAAATAGGCAGATATGCTTATTGAGGAGGCACTGCGGACCACGAGTTTGATTGCTCTATTACCCGATGTTGATGAAGAGTGAACAATATTTATTGTGGTATATATTCGGTCAGGAGCCTTCATTAAAAAGCTTTCTCAAATAAGTTACCGATTTTCGCGCAATCGATTCCGGGTCTCCTTCCGGAACAATGACTACCGACGCTGAGCCTTCAAACCCTTCCTTTTTTAACACATCGGCGATGTTCGGCCAGTCCAGAGCCTCTTTTCCCGTGCTTACGCCCGGAGGCAGACGGCTTGGCTCGTAAAGATGTATATGCCTGGCCTGACCTCTGGCGGCCCTGATACCGTGTTCTATCGATGGTTCTACGTTGTAGAGCTGGTGAGTATCAAGCATGATGCTGAAATTAGGGCTGCCGATTATCTTGACCATTGCCATAACTTCCTCGTTGGTATTAAATAAGCTGGTGTATTCTGCCTCGGCAGGCTCCAGCATAATAATGGCACCTGTCTTTTCGGCATATTCGGTGAGCTCACGGAATATCTCCTCGGCAAGTTTCACCATGTCACCTTTGCTCATTCCCGGTATCCCCTTGCCCCGCGATGCGCCAAGCCCTACCCTGGCTTTAAAGTAGCCGGCAAAGTCCAGCATGCGCTTGAAACCGGCAATTGATTTTTCCCGGACAGTGATGTCCTCGTGGAGGAGGGCCATTCCCTGGGCGGCAATACGCCCGCTGTTCACCACCGGCATTACGGCGCCAGCTCGCTCCAGCATGCGTCCGAATAATTCCGGGTCGGGAGTATGCTCGGGGTCGGGCATAAACTCAATACCATCATATCCCCAGTTCCCCGCCATCTGGCCCAGCTCTTCCGGGGT
>JADHXF010000093.1 GCA_016783105.1 Dehalococcoidales bacterium
GGCTTGCCCTCAGTTCCACTTCCTTGATCATGCCTTCGGCGCCACCCAGTTCCGGTGAAATACAGCTGAAGGGCAGTAATTGCGGGAAACGCTTGCCCACTTCGCAGCCCCATTCATTGATTTCACGCATCTTGGGAGCGACCTGTTCGCCTATCTTCTTCTCTGCCTCCCGCCGTTCTTTTTCCGGCAGCGAACCGAGCTTCGCTTTTTCAACAAGAGGGCCACGGTACTGGCGCCCAATCAGGGTCAGGAAAGTCATCTTGGAGATACCCTGTCTCTCCATATATTCGACAGCTCTCTCCGGCGTACCGTACCGGTCACACGCTCTGCGCCCGGCAAACAGCCAGTAATTTCTCTCCTCCTCCGGAGTCCTCGCCAGATGAGCGTGGGCATCAATGATTTCAAATTCAGCCATATATTCCTCCTTATCGAGTTAATTATGAATGTCTTCGGATACTTTAGGCAGTCAGGCGTATTTTGTCAAGAATTCTCTCTGCCTGCCCGACTCAAAGAAAAAGAAACCTTATCCGGCAGATATTGACGGTATTGTCAGACAGGATGATTTGTTATAATATATCTGTTATTATATTTAACATCTCCGAATAATCAAGCTAAACTGAAGTCGACTAAGCAGGAAGGAGAAAGAGAATGTCCCGTGAACAATTGCTGGCCGAAGTCACCAAGAAATACGAAGACACCTACCGTAAAAGAACCCGGAAATCTGAAGAAACACTGGAGAAAGCGCGTCGCCATATGCCGGGTGGTGATACCCGCACCTCAATCTGGTTTGAACCTTACCCCTTCTGGATAGATAAAGCCGAAGGCTGCCGCTTTACCGACGTTGACGGGAACGAGTACCTTGATTTCCACAACTGCTACACCACGATGATTCTGGGGCACGCCAATCCCAAGGTGGTGGCGGCCGTGCGGGAACAGGCGGCAAAAGGGACCGCACTGGGAGCACTCATTCCCGCCGTGGTGCGCTGGTCTGAACTCGTCTGCAACATGGTCGATTCCGTGGACAAGATAAGATTTGGCAACTCGGGGACGGAAGCGGTAATGATGGGCATACGCCTGGCCAGAGGTCTTAGCGGCAAGGACATGCTCCTGAAAACGGACGGCTGCTACCATGGGAGCTACGACCCCGTGGTCTTCCCCTCCGACGCTGCCGGCATATCGAAAGGCAATCAGAGCGAATCTATCGTTGTCCCCTACAATGACAAGGAGGCCGCCGGGAAAGCCATCGCGGAAAACAAAGACAAGCTGGCAGCGGTCATCGTTGAGGGAGCGATGGGTGCCGCCGGCATGATACCGCCCCGCGACGGCTACCTTGAGTTCCTGCGCAAGGTCACCCAGGAAAACGACATCCTGTTCATCCTCGATGAAGTAATCAGCCTCAGGCTGGCCTGGGGAGGCGTGCAGAGCATTTATAAAATCAAGCCTGACCTTACCACCATGGCCAAAATCATCGGCGGCGGCTATCCGGTCGGTGCCATCGGCGGGCGTGAGGACCTGATGCAGATGTTCTCCCCCGATATAAGAAAGGTCTACCATGCCGGAACGCTGAACGCCAACCCGATTACCGCCACTGCCGGCCTCGCTACTATGGAGCAGCTCAACGCTGATGTCGTCGATTATATCAACAAACTGGGCGAATCTTTCGCCGAAGGCGTTAGAGCCATTTTTAAACGGCTGAACATCAAGGGACAGGTGACCGGCATTGGTTCGCTGCAGAACATCCACTTCCACGACCAGCCAGTAATAAACGGTAAAACAGCCAGGGAGGCAAATAAAGACCTGCTGCACCTGTACTACCTGGCTATGCTGGAACGAGGCTGCTTCTCGGCGTCGAGAGGGCTTTATGTTATGTCTACCCCCATGACCCAGAAGGAAATCGACACTGCGGTCAAGGCGGTTGACGACGTGATGACCGAACTCAAGCCAACAATTGAAGAGCTATGGCCCGAGCTTATCGGAGCCGCGCCCGAAGCGTAACCGGAATCAAACCACCGCTCAAGTCACGGGTGGATATTTGGCGGCCGGGGTTAGTGTTCTTTTAAAGCAGTTGCGGCACGCAATGCGGCGACTCTATCACCCGTTCGGGCAATCATGTGAAGGCCAACTGGCAACCTTTCTCTTGAGAGCGTCTGGAAAGTCCTAGGAAAAAAGTTTTCCCTGCCAATTGTCGGTTCTTTTCTCTTTGCGTGTTTTCATAGTAGAATGGGCATAGGGAGGTGTAGACGGTGAAAGAGGAAAAGGAAACGGCATTTCAATTGATTTTTGACCTTTTCTATCAGCAATATAGGAAAGATAGAACACTAATTTCTCGATATCTGGATTATTATGAGGATACGGCTCATAGGCAAGCCTTCGCCAAAAACGAGCCAAACCTCGCCAAATTCGTAGAGGCACATACGAGAGAGGAGTTAAAAGACAACATAGAACCCGTAGCCATCGTTGCTTCTCTCGCCGAGGTCTTTGTTCAAGCGCACCAAATTCTCCACTCAAAAACCGAGCAATAGTCCAAATATGGAAATCTTCTGCGTAACTGCTACTTAAATGTTGCACCACCATAATAGACTCAACTCCTTATTCCCTTCAGTGAAGGCGTAGATTTAACCAATACTCTCCGCCTTCTTTTTACCCGCCTTTTTACAGGCTTTGGACTGGCACGGATAAGGCGCATTCCTATATCAACGACATCTTCCTTGCCCGTTACCACATCGCCCCAGCTTTTGAATGGGAAGTCTATGCCTGCCTTATCCGCTGGCGTTTTACCGCCCAGATACTCGTGCGGGCGGAAGTAGTTATAATGAATGAGCCAGCCATCCATAAAACGCTTTGCACTCTTTATATCCTTCAATCCCCGCATTACCTTTGTTCTACTCTTGATTGTCCCATGCATACGTTCAATTATGTTCGTGTTCAATGGCTTTTTGAAACCTTTAGACGGCACGTGTGTTGCATCCGCCCCCCAAGCCATCTCAATGCCATCTATGTAAGCGTGGAGTTTATCGGTGAGTACAAGTTGAGGTATCTTGCCCGCCCGTGCTTCCGCCATCTTCATAAGTTTTAACGCATCGGCAATCGTGCGTTTCTTGGATAGATGCGAAGATAGCAAGAACCTCGTCTTGGCGTATATCAAGTCCCAGAACCAAATATTACCTTCAAAATCTAGCTTGAGTACAGTCTCATCCGCAACCCAGACATCGCCCACTTGCGGAGTGAACCTTTCCGCTTGCCGGATAGCCTTATCGCTGTATCTGGTAAGCCACCCATACAACGTGGACACCGAAGGGCGGTATCCGTGCATCAGGTCTAGTTGTCTGCGTATGGCGTGTAAAGACATCCCCTCATAATACATATTTAGAGCGGACATTATGACATCCTTTGGCGTTTTCATATCGGGCAAATTGTCATCCGCCATAAATGTCCGTTTGCAGTCTTTACAGCGATAGCGCAACACACCTTTGATTATCCCGTGCTTTGCTATATTGGCAGAACCGCACAGTTTGCATACCCTGATAATCGGTATGTCCCGCTCCATCATTTCCGCCGTATGTCTCAAGTGCTCCATCGTCTCTGCCATCATCCTTAACGCCTCATTGTCTAATTCTCTGTCCTTCACTTCTACACTCCTAGCTTTTACCTAGAAGCATAGAAGGCTTTTATTCAACTATCAATTCGTGGTTGCCATATCTTCGCCTAAAATTTATAATAGTGCGAATAAGATGGGAGGTGTCTCGTATGCCAGATTGGGCTTTAATTCTTGCCTTGTGTGTAGCTTGTACAATAGCGGTAGTTACAATATTCGGTGTTTGGGGTTTCACTTGGCAAGGCTTTGTGTTAGCAATAGCTTGTGCCTTTGTTTTTATTCTGGTTATTTTAGAAATATTATTGCCTGAACCATCACCCAAATCATCCTCTATTTCCAACTCTTTAACCCTTTGCTTTAACTTTCTATTTTGCACAAGCTGACCTATCATTATTCCTTCAAGTAGAAATATTATTAGGATTAGTTCCACCTCAAGGGGTATCATTTGACACCCCCTTTGCCACCCTCAACACACGTACCGAAAAGAACACAATTGTCACAGGTATTGACAAAAGGCATGTCAAGTGCTACACTGTCACATACTGCACAAAGTGAAACCTTCTATCAGGTAAGTGGCCAATATGGATGGGCTTTCAGAGAAACTGAAGGAACTGCGCAAAAAGAAGGGCTGGACACAGGAGGATATGTCACGGGAGATGCACGTCAGCCTTTCCACGGTGCAGCGCTGGGAGAAAAAAGGCGGCGTGCCAACCAGATTGGCACGCCGCGAGCTTCAGAAGATATTCCGCCGAGAAGGCATAGCCCTCAATCCATAAGGTCCAACCGCGTTTCTGGCTACCGTCTGCTTATAATCCAGCCGGTAATTTAACGCCAGACTTTTCCGAAACGGCCCTCAGGTTGCGGATGGTTCCCTCAGGCAGCGGAATCCCATTTTTAGAACGTTCGATAAAACTTCTTTCCTCCGGCTCACCGGGGACAAAAATCTCGCTGAAACCATCCGCCTTGGGCAGCGCTTTTATGCCATCGATAAGGTTATCGATATGCTCCTTGTAGCTCTCCAGGTCGGTAAAAGTGCTGATGTCTATGGCCGCAACCACGCTGTTCTGGAGGTGTTTGGGGACATAGTTCAAACGCTCACCGACAGCCTGTTCTTTCTTGCCTTCGGTGGGCGGCCCGACCTCACGCCCGAATAAAACCGGTTCCACCACCGGGTTTCCCGACATGACGCTGGCAAGGCACTCGAACATCATCGCCAGGCCGGAGCCTTTAGGCCCGCCAAAGGGCAGCAGCGCACCGACATTTTTGGGGTCAGTGGTCGGGTTACCCTCCTTGTCCAGTGCCCAGCCCTCGGGGATAGGCATATTCTTGTCCACGGCAAGCCACAGCTTCCCGCCCGCGACCACGCTGGTGGCCATATCCAGATTGAGCGGGCGATGCCGTTTTGCCGGCACGGAAATGGCAATCGGGCTGTTGTGCACACCGGGAACTTTGGCACCGAAGGGCGCCATATTCGGCGGGTTGCTGACGAAGACAATCCCCGCCATTCCCCTCTCCGCCATCATCTGCGAATAATATCCCAGGGCACCCTGATGGGTCAGATTGCGTA
>JADHXF010000094.1 GCA_016783105.1 Dehalococcoidales bacterium
GAATGAAAGCCAGAAAACCAGTGACACCGGTTGTGGCAGGCCCACGTCAATCTTATAGAAGAACGGGCTGTTATCGGTAGCCGTGGATAAGTCCATGCCCATCCCCCGGGCCATTTTCTTGATTTCATTAAAGCTCAGTTCACCACTGGCGAGGACTTGCACCGTTGGATTGACTGCTCCTTCGCCTTCGATATACGGAAAGTAAGCGAGGGTTGGCTCATAGCCCAGTTCAACCATTTTCTCATGTCTGGTCAGCGCCTCTTCGGGTGTGAACGGCGTCTTTTTCAGGACAAAGAACGGGTAAACGTGTTCCCCCGAGCTCAGACCGAGCATGTAAATCTGCTTGAGGGCGTCGGTGTTGCTGAGTCCTCTCTGCTCAAGTGACGCCAGCGAGATGGAGAGCAGTCGCCAGGCGGTGAAATCGTCGTGGGTCACCACCATGAGCCGTCCTTCATCGGTCAGCTGGTCCAGGTAATCATGGATGGACTCCGTGGTGAACAGGAAATTTTCCGTCAGGGAGTAGCCTTCAAGGCTGCGGCTGGTCTGGGTAACCGGCAGGCTGAGCATAATAATGTCGTACCTGTCCGCCTGTCGTTTGAGGAAGTTCCGGCCTTCGTCAACGATGACCTTTACCCCGGGAAAATCGGTGAAGATGCCGCCGTTGTATTCGCCGTATTCGCGTACCATATCCACGACGTCCCGGTTCACCTCAACGGCGGTAACCTCGCCAACGCCCCCCATCAATGTCAGCAGCACATCCCTGCCGCCGCCGGGGCCGATGATGAGGGCGTTGTCCTTTTCTTCTTCGGCGAGAAAGTAAAAAGGGAAATAACCGGAAAACATGGTCTTTAAGTCTTGAACGGCGGTGTCCGGGTTTTCCAGGTTGCCGTTGAACTGGTACATCGGCGCCGTGGCAGTGCCGTCGAGGTAAATCTCCATCTGCGCCGGATACTCGGTGTACTCTACCAAGTCAGTCCGCCCGAAGGCACTCCATCTTGTTTCTATTATCTGCGCCGGGGAGGATTTTTCATACAGGGCGCGGTGAATATCCTTGTTGGGATTCTTGGCGATAATCGGGATATCGCTCAGATAGGCGCCAGATATATTCGTGATGAAAAGAACGGCGGCGATGATGAAACTGGCCGCCGGCAGCGCTGTCCGCCAGGAGATTCTTTTCAGCAGTTTGCTGGCGAAGAGGAGCGCGGCCACCGCCGCGGCGACGCCGAGGAAAAAACTGGTGTTGACGGCGCCGAAAGCGTCGAGGAATAAAATGATGCCCAGCGAGCCGAGTGCCGCGCCAACCAGGTCGGCACCGTAAACCCGGGCACTTATCTCGGGGAAGGTGCGGAATACCTCGGCCAGAAGAATGCCGGTGAAGAAGAATGGAAAGAACAGCAGGATGCAATAAAACAGGATACTGTTCAGCGCGCTATCAAGGTAGCCAATCTGGACCATCAGTATTACTGAAAGAGGTATTGCCAGTGAGATGAAGCTGGCTAACAGCGCCAGCGTGCCGAACCTTTTCTCCGGCTCAGGAATCCGCGGCCTGAATAAATAAACGAATATGCCGCCGAGCCCCAGCCCCAGCAAAGCCAGGGAAACGATGGCAAATACGTAGTGGTAGAGAATGAGTACGGAGAGCAATCTGGAAAGGGTAATCTCGAAAGCCAGCATGCTGAACGAGATGAGGAAAACCCCGATTAACAAAATCCACCGTGTTCCTCCGGGCAGGCCTTCGCCCGAAGGAGTGGTGGTGGTGGCTGATGCCATATTAGTGCGGCTTTTCATGTCTTCTAGCTTAAAAAGATTATAGCACACTGTTCATTTTAATAGCGGCGGTTCCTATCAATCTCCGGGTTGAAAGCACATTGAGAAAAAAGCTGACACGACGGTGGTTATACTTTATAATGGGCATTAACCTGCAATTTGAACCGGAGAATATGAAGGAGGAAACAATGTCGGAAGCGCGATTTAAGGTTATGATGGCGGAAAGCAGCTCCTGGGTTCCGGCGTCACTGAAAAGCCTGGATGTGGAAATCGAGGAGCTGGCCAGGGTCGGTGCCGAGGTGGTGACTGCGGATTGCAGCACGGAAGACGAGATAATAGAGGCGGCGAAAGATGCTGATGCTTTGCTGGTGATCTTTGCTCCGATTACGCGTAAAGTTCTATCGTCCCTGCCTAAGCTGAAGGTGGTCGTCCGCTACGGCATTGGCTACGATACGATTGATGTAGATGCTGCCGCCGACAACGGTGTACTGGCCGTCAACATACCAGATTTCTGCCTTGAGGAGGTGGCAGACCACGCCCTGGCTTTGCTGCTGGCCTGTGCCCGGCGTCTGGTCTGGTCAACGGAAGGGCTGCAACAGGGGCGCTGGGGTGAGGTCCAGATGGGGACCCTAAAGAACCCGTCTCTGTTTGAACAAACGATGGGGGTGGTTGGCTGCGGTAATATCGGGAGCCGGATAGTCCGGAGGGCGCAGTCTTTTGGCCTGAAAACAATCGCCTTCGACCCCTATCTGGATAAATCGGCCGCCGAAAAGTGTGGGGTAAAGCTGGTCAGCCTTCCCGAACTGCTGAAGGAATCAGATTACGTCTGCCTGCAAACACCTCTGAACCAGGAAACCCATCACATGATTGGTGAAAAAGAATTAAAGCAGATGAAGCCCACCGCTTATCTGATAAATACGGCACGGGGAGGTGTGGTCGATGAGGCGGCGCTTATCAAAGCCCTGCGAGAAAATTGGATTGCCGGTGCCGGACTGGATGTCTTTGAAAAGGAACCGATTGAGCTGGATAACCCGCTGCTCAAGATGGACAACGTTGTGCTCACTCCTCACTACGCCGTACACACGACTACGGCCATGAAGCGGCTGAGATTGAGCGTGGCACAGGAGGTCGCCAGGGTGCTTACCGGGAAGTGGCCGCGCCACTGGGTGAACAAAGGGGTGAAGCCGAAGGTCGACCTGGTTAAAGAAGATTAAGGAAACACTTTCTCTTTAATCAAAGGGGCGGGCGGAGGTTCACCTTCAGAACGGACTCGCACCATCTGGCTACTGCCAGGACGTGGTCTTCGGCTCTGGGAGGGCCGGCCAGCTGAATGGCAAGGGGAAGCCCGTTTTTACTTAGACCCGATGGCAGGCTGATGGATGGTATGCCCATTATGGTCCAGGGAGCCTGCATCACCGGGCTGCCGGTTGAGGACAGACCGTGGGGCGCTGGCCCCGGTATACCCGGTGTAATCAGGGCATCGAACCGGTGCAGCAGAGGCTCCATCTCGGAACACTGCTGAAGGCGCACCTGGAGCGCCATTTCATACTCGGCGGTATCTATCGCCTGGCCAGCCTCTATCAGTTTCCGTATGCCTTCCCGATATTTGTCTCCGTGCCTGGCAAAGGACTCCCGGTGGCTCGCGGCTGCCTCGGCCGCCATGATGGTGTGGGCATTGTCAATCATGGTAGTGAAGCTGGGGGGTGGAATTGCTTCGTCGATTACGGCGCCAGCCTCCCTCAAGCGGGCAACGGTATCATCCGTGTGCCGGCGCATTTCTTCGTCGGCGTGGTCGTAGAAGAAGGTGCGTATCAGTCCGAGCCGTGGTGGCGATTGCCTTTCCAGGGATGCCAGGCAGTCGGGAACAGGCTCATTGAGCGAGAGGGCATCGCTGGGGTCATAGCCGGCAATGGCCTGGAAAACGAGCGTCGCGTCCGCCACCGTGCGTGCCAGTACGCCAACGTGGTCGAGGGTGGGACTCACCGGCACGACGCCATAAACGCTGATTCTACCATACTGGGGCTTGAAGCCGACGACGCCGTTATAGGCGGCGGGCCGCAGCACCGACCCCATCGTCTGGCTACCCAGAGCGGCTGGGCACATACTGGCGGCAACGCCGGCGCCCGACCCGCTGCTTGAGCCTCCCGGGGTATGCTCTGTGTTCCAGGCGTTGCGGGTGGGTGCAGGGTCAAAGTAGGCGAACTCGGTGGTGTGCGTCTTGCCCAGGACGATGGCTCCCGCTTCTCTAAGGCGGGCAACCGATGTGGCATCATAATCAGGAATGAAACCAGCCCAGGCCCTGGAGCCGGCTTCAGTTGGTAAACCGGCGGTGTAATAAATATCCTTGATGCCGACCGGTATGCCGTGGAGGGCACCGCGACGTTGCCCTTTCGCCAGTTCCTGGTTGAGCTGGCGTGCCGTAGCTAGGGCGCCCTCACGGTCAACCAGTGCCCAGGCTTTTATTTTGCTGTCCAGGGCGTCGATTCTATCCAGGCAGGAGTTGACCAGTTGCGATGGTGTCAGGTCGCCGGAAGCAATTGCGGAAGCTGATTCAGTAACGGTCAGTGAATACGGTTGCTTAGTCGATGACATCTCGAGCCCCTTTCAGTGTAGTAATCGAATTAATATCCCGCCATGACAGTGTCAGTTTTATCGGTGCGGAATGTCATACCTTTCGCTTTTTTGGCGGGCTTTCTGTTTTTTCTTTGATTTCCAGCGGTATGGAAAAGCTAAAGGTGCTGCCCTTGCCTTTCTCGCTCTGCACCCATATCTGGCCGCCGTGCAACTCCACCAGCTTCTTGGAGAGGCTCAATCCCAGCCCCAGTCCGCTGAGGCGGGCCCTTTCCTCTTCCAGCTGCTGATAGGGCTCAAAGAGCCTTTCCTGTTCTTCTTTGCTTATGCCGCGACCCGTATCCTGAACTTCGACCACCAGGCAGGCTTTATCTTTTCTGGCCTTCACCGTTATGCTGCCTCCAGCCGGAGTGAACTTAAAGGCGTTATTGAGCAGATTGAGCACCACCTGTCGCAGGCGGCCCTCATCAGCCTGGATGACAGGCAGGGAACGGGGCAGTCCGTCATACAGTAAATGCCCGTTCTTCCGGGCCAGCGGCTTTACGCTATCTACAATGCTGTGGAGCAATTGTCCGGAATCAATCGATTCAGGATTGAGGTGAAGCATTCCCACCTCACCGCGAGCCAGGTCAAGCAGTTCATCAATCCGCTGGTTCAAATTATAAGCGCCCTGGCTGATACTCTGTGCCAGATCCAACATCGGACCTCTCTGTTTAATCTCTTCAAGCAGCAGATCGCTGCAGGCAAGCACCGGGGTAATCGGTGTTTTGAGCTCGTGCACGAGGGCACGGGTGAACTCCACCCTCTTGTTGATTTCCGCT
>JADHXF010000095.1 GCA_016783105.1 Dehalococcoidales bacterium
CAGCCTCCGGTACTGCTCCGAACGGGAGTCAGGTATGAGTTTATTTAGCGACGTTAAATCATGCGGCTTCAGCAGCAGGATATCCCGGCTGTCCAGACCGAAGATAGCGATTCTTCCCTGACTCTCATTCTCAGCCAGAAAGACGTTTACTTTTTGCCAGACATCAGGCGGGGCGAACGGTAGTTTCTGTACCTGAAATAGTGAGGCCAGCCCGTTTAAAATTCCGTCCATCTTTTTCGCCGGTAGGCCGCGAACCAGTCTGTGCGGGGGCAGGATAACCAGGCCGGGGTCAGCGAAATCAACGAGCTCCATCATTACGAAATCGAACCCTTCATCCCCGTGAGATTTCGCCAGTTTCTTGCGTTGCTCCCGATGGTAAGCCAGAGCGCTTTCATAGCGGTGGTGCCCATCGGCAATATAGAGGGGCTGATGGGCCAGATGCTGCCGTAATTGAGCCAGCGTCTCCGCTTCACTGATGGCCCATAGGACGTGTTTTTCACCGCTGTCGGTATTGAAATGAATTACCGGTTCGTCCTTCTCCCCGGCTGCCAGCGCTGAAGCGATTATTTTATGGCGGTCTTCAAAGAGGGCCATAATGGAACTGGTATCAGCCTGGAGCGCGCGCAATAACCTGAGCCGGTCACTCTTAGGATTGGCCAGCGTACCTTCGTGAGGGCGTATCACCCGACTTTCCCACTCTTCCAGCCTGACCAGCGTGATAATCCCCCTTCTCCGGTATTCCTGACCCTGATACCGAAAATGGTGGTCGTGCAGGTAAACGGCCGGTGTTTCCTCAGCAGTGAGAATCCCCTGAGCAAGCCACCGGGTCAACGTAGCTGCGGCCCGGGTGTATTTATTCTCCGCAGCGGTATCCTGAGGCAGCTCCCGCGTATGCTCAAGCTGAATGAAATTGTGTTCACTGCGCTCGTAGAGTTCCGACTGCATATGCGGAGGTATGATATCGTAAGGCGGGCAGATTACCTGTGCCAGGTCGCTTATTATCGCCTGGTTATAACGGACACCACGAAAAGGATGAATATCAACCATTAATGGAGTTCCTGCCTTGCTGGTGCTGGTAACATGATGGGGTAATCATATATATTTTAACGTATCCGGCACTCGTATAACAAGCCTCCTTCCTTGAGCAGAACCGCGCATAATGGTAAAATTCGTAGTCGGCGTCAGTGAAGGCTGGCGCTTCTCATTATTAAGATTGATACTGGAGCGCACTGTGATTATTAAATTGCTGGTCGTCGGGCCGCTGGCATCCAATTGCTATATTGTCGGCGATGAGGCCACCAGAGAAGGACTTATCATTGACCCGGCGGATGAAGCGGGGAACATCCTGCAGAGCGTTAAAGAACTTGGCCTGGAAATCAAACTCATTGTCCTCACCCACGGGCATTGCGACCACATCGCCGGGCTGAAAGAAGTGAAGGAGGCCACCGGGGCAAAAATCGCCGTCCACAGCGGTGATGCCGAATATCATGGGCAACAGGCTCTGGCGATGGCTCTCGCCTTCGGTCTCTATTGCCCGACTCCCCCACCCCCGGACAGGCTGCTCAAGAATGGAGACAGTATAGATATCGGCGGTCTTCATTTCGAGGTGATTCACACGCCCGGCCATTCGCCCGGCAGCATCTGCCTGCTCGGAAACGGTGTCCTCTTCAGCGGCGACACCCTTTTCAATTACGGTATTGGCCGCTACGACCTGCCCGGCGGGGATTACGCGCAGCTAATGAATAGCCTTCAGGTAAGCCTGATGGCTCTGCCTGACGAGACCGTCGTGTATCCCGGGCACGGCCCGAAGACGACAATTGGAGCGGAAAGACGGAGCAATCCTTTTCTGCAGGGTTAAAAATAAGGCGGAGGCTGTGCCTCCGCCTTATGGATTTCCCCTAAGTTGGGAATTACATCTTCGCTTTACAGATTCACCAGCGTAATGAAGACAGGGCCGAAGATGACCGCCACTTTACCAACCAGCTTGATGAGTATATTCAGAGATGGCCCGGCCGTATCCTTGAACGGGTCACCGACCGTATCGCCGATAACGGCTGCCTTATGCGCCTCGCTGCCCTTGCCGCCGTAGTTTCCGGCTTCGATGAATTTCTTCGCATTGTCCCAGGCACCGCCAGCATTGGCCATCATCACCGCCATCAGGAAACCGGTGAGCAGCGACCCGACAAGCAGCCCCGCCACCGCCTCCGGACCGAGGGTAAAGCCGAGAATAAGCGGCACGGCCAGCACCAGGATGCCAGGCAGCATCATTGATTTTAAAGCTCTCTTGGTGGCGATATCCACGCAGGCCACGTAATCGGGCTTGGCCGTCCCTTCCATCAGCCCCTTTATCTCCCGGAACTGCCTCCTTACCTCATTGACGATAGCAAAACTACCAGACCCCACGCCACGCATTGCCAGGGCGCAGAAGATAAAGGTGAGCATGCCGCCAATCAGCACTCCGGTGATAACCGCCACATTGGTCAGACTGGCCACTTCAATTTTGGCAACCGCAAAGTAGGTAGCCAGCCAGGCCAGGGAGGCCAGAGCCGCCGAGGCGATGGCAAATCCCTTGCCCAGCGCCGCCGTGGTATTGCCCACCGAGTCGAGAGCCTCACAGCGCTCCCTTACTTCTTTGCCCAGACCGGCCATCTGGGCAATGCCGGCCGAATTATCGGCAATCGGCCCGTAGCAGTCCATTGCCAGCAGCATTCCCAGATTGACGATCATGCCCATAGCAGCGATGGCGATGCCCAGCAGACCGCCGAAAACGTAGGCCAGCACTGTGGCTATCGCCACGAGCAGGATTGGTATCACCGTGCTCATCAGGCCGCTGGCAATGCCCTCGATAATGGTCACCGCCGCTCCGCTCTCCGCTGCCTGAGCTATCTTTTTCGTTGGTTTGTGCTCCGCCGATGTGAAATATTCCGTTGCCAGGGCGATAAGGAAGCCGGCGATGAGACCGGATATCAGCGCCCAGAAAAGTCCGAGCTCGCCGACGTAAAACCAGATAATCAGGCCGCTGGCGATTATCATCAGTGCGTTGCTCACATATACGCCCCGGTTCATGGTGGCATGTGCCCGGGCAATCTGCTTCTCAAAGTCGGCTTCAACTTCTTTCGGCCTGACCGAGAGAGCGCCGATAATGGAAACCACGATGCCGACCCCGCTCAATGCCAGGGGCAGGAGCATACCTTTTACCGCACCGAGAACGATGACTCCCAGCACCATTGAGGCGGCAATTGCTGAGACATAAGATTCATACAGGTCAGAGCCCATGCCGGCCACATCACCCACATTATCGCCAACGTTATCGGCAATCACCGCCGGATTTCGCGGGTCGTCCTCCGGGATACCTTTCTCCACCTTGCCCACCAGGTCGGCGCCGACATCCGCACTCTTGGTGAAGATGCCGCCCCCCGCCCTTAAAAACAGGGCCACTGACGATGCCCCGAAGGCAAAGCCCAGCCAGACGTGGCTGTCCTCCCAGATAAAGGCAACGATGGCAAGGCCGAGCAGCCCCAGCCCAACGACGCAGAAACCCATCACGGCGCCGCTGGAGAAGGCGATTTTCAGCGCTCTGGCCCAGCTGCCGATGGCGGCATTGGCCGTTCTGGCATTCGCCAGGGTGGCGATGTTCATCCCCAGCCATCCCGCCAGCGCCGAGGTAAAAGTGCCGCAGAGGTAGGCGATGGCGACATATGGTTTCGGGTCAATGAATACCGCCAGGATGATGAATACCACCACGGTGAAGATGGCCAGGGTGAAGAATTCGCGGCGCAGAAAGGCCATCGCTCCCTGCCGGATGGCATGGGAGATTTCACGCATTTTCTCATTCCCCGGGCTCTCGCGTAAAATCGTGGCCACCAGATAGGCAACGAAACCAAGAGCCAGCACGCCCGCCAGAATAATCAGTATACGCAGAACCATTGCATCCATACTCTAGACCTCCTGAGATACGACTCTCAACATTAAAAAAGAAGGCAGGCCCACAACCGCCTTCTATAATTTCACTTCATTGTTGTTCGCTTGCTCACTGATGATGCTAGTTTAGCGCATTTTCCGACTACGGTCAATGAGCAATTACTTTTTATCTCCTCTTATTTGTTCCAGCCTGTTTTCCAGGTCTTTCTGCCTCATGATAAGCGTGAGGTCGCTGCGCGTTTTCTCCAGCACACCGCGAACCATATCGGTGGTGCGCCTGAGCCCGCCGGTAATGGCGTCGGGGAAGTCAATGGTTACCAGAACGCTGTAGACATCGTCCATTACCCGCAGCAGTTCCTCGCCCCTGGATACATCGTCCCGCCTCATGCTGTCCAGCAGGTAACGCCTCAATTCTCCCACCGCCTCCCCCAGCCCGTTCAGGTAAGCGGCGTTATCAATGCCCAGTTCCTCAGGAGAAGGCATCGGCTTTCCGTTTACCACAGAGAGAAGAAGGCTTCCCTCGGCATATTCCTTCTGCGCATCTCTGAAAAAGCCGGTGTTACTCAGTGCATTATAGTCGGCCACCGTCTGTTCCGTTTCGCTAAGCAATCTTCGAGCCGTCTTCAGTAGTTCCACCGCCCGCTCGAACTCCTGCCGGTGCACGGCACGAATCGCCTGACTGCAGTTTCGAATCACCTCGCGACAGCCGGGCAATACTTTCTCCCTGGCCGCGTCCAGTTCGGTGAAATCGCGCCTTACCTGTTCGGCAATATCTTCCAGATTATCACTTATCCCGCTCACTTTGTTACCTCTACCTGTTCGTTTATCTGGCGTGCACCTCTGTCACGCCACCAGCCGGCCCAGCAATTCTTTCTCTATCGTGTATAGCGAGAAGCGGGCCTGTTTGTACTTCTCCGAATTCAGAGTCGTTTCCGGCAGTTTGGCCATTTCTTCCATAACCCGCAGCGACTCCTGCACCCGCCGCGAGTTGGCAATAACCACCGCCGCCAGGTCCTTCTGCCTGGCTTCACCCGGCACCTCAAGGTCTTTGCCCACGTCGCCGGCGGCGTCCCTGGCCTGAATGAACTGCTGCTCCAGCGCCAGCTCGACTCTCACCAGCCCGTGGCGCAGGTTTTTTAAACTCTGGCTCAGGTCACCACTGTTGAGTACCAGACGGCTGACTTCTTCCAGGACACGCAGGCCCTCACCAATGCGGTTAAGATTGGCGTCAATGAT
>JADHXF010000096.1 GCA_016783105.1 Dehalococcoidales bacterium
TTCCGGCTTTTCAATGGGATGGCCGTGAACGATGGGCGCGGCGCCTTCCGCCTGAAATCCCATCATCCGCGGTCTTTTGCTTGCCTTTCCCAGTTCATGGTATTGCTCAAAACCCTTCCAGTAGGCCGTTATGTTGCCGGCATTGCCTACGGGAATGAACAGGTAGTCAGGGGCATCGCCCAGTATATCAATGATTTCAAAAGAGGCGGTCTTCTGCCCTTCGATACGGTGTGGGTTAACGGAGTTCACCAGTGTGACCGGGTGCTTATCTGTGAGTTCGCGGACAATCTGCAGCGCCTGGTCAAAGTTGCCGTCGATGGTCAGGATTTTGGCACCGTAGACGATCGCCTGCGCCAGCTTGCCGAGGGCGATTTTGCCCTCGGGCACGACGATGATTGCCGTCAGGCCGCAGTAGGCAGCGTAGGCAGCGGCGGAGGCGCTGGTATTTCCGGTTGAGGCGCACATTATAGCCTGGCTCTTCTCTTCCATTGCCTTGGCCACGGCCACGACCATACCCCGGTCCTTGAATGAGCCGGTGGGATTGCACCCTTCCAGTTTGAAGTAAAGCTCCCCGCAGCCGATTTCCTTCGCCAGCGGGTCGCACCTGACGAGCGGGGTATCTCCTTCCCCCAGAGAAAAGAGCGGCGTTTTGGGAGTGACGGGGAGGAGGTCTTTGTATTTGTAGAGGACGCCTGTTTTAACCATCGAACGGTACCCCTGATTTGAATGTCGGCTAAATTTCTTCCACGCGGATGAAGTTGCTTATCTCCCTGACCACTTCAAGCTGTTCAATCTGATGCAAAGCCTGCTGCATCGCTTTTTCAGTCGATGGATGGGTGGTCAGGACGATTTCCGCAGTCTGGGCGGTGTCATCTGCTTCCTTCTGAATCGCCGAGGCGATGCTTATCATGTTATCGCCCAGTATTTTTGAAATCTGGGCCAGCACACCGGGACGGTCGGCGCAACTCAACCGGAGATAGTACTGGGTCTCAATCTCATCCATGGGCTTGAGCCGTTTTCCTGACTCCGGTTTCCACTTCAGCCGGTTGCCCACGCCAGAGGTGATATCCTGCGCTGAGGCCACGACATCGGCGACCACGGCGCTGCTGGTGGCCAGGGGACCGGCACCCTGCCCGTAGAAAAGCACCTTGCCGATGAGGTCGCCTTCCACCAGAATGCCGTTGTAGACGCCGTCGACCTTGGCCAGAAGCGAGTCCTCCGAGATGAAAACCGGGTGTACCCGGACTTCAATGGAGTTATCAACACGTTTGGCAATGGCCAGGAGTTTAATGGCAAAGCCCAGTTCCCGGGCGTAGCGGAAATCGCGACTGCCAATACGGGAAATACCTTCCCGGTAAATGTCCTCCGGCTTGACCACGGTCTGAAAGGCCAGTGAGGCCATGATGGCCAGTTTGTAATTGGCGTCAATGCCCTCGATGTCATTAACGGGATTGGCTTCGGCATAGCCCAGCTCCTGGGCGCTCTTCAGTGCCGTGGGGAAGTCGATGCCTTCACGCGCCATACGGGTGAGGATGTAATTGGTCGTCCCGTTGATGATGGCGTAAATGCCGGTTATATCGTTGGCCACCAGGTCATGCTTGAACGGCGTAATCAGCGGGATGCCGCCGCCGACGCTGGCCTCGTAGCGCAGTCCAACCCCATGCTGCTGGGCCAGTGCCTGCAGTTCGGCACCGTGCTTGGCAATGACTTCCTTGTTTGAGGTTACCACGTACCTGCCGCTGGTGATTGACCGTTTCAGGAAATCCCGGGCCGGGTTCTCGCCACCGATTGCCTCTACTATAATGTCGATGCCCGGTTCATTGAAAAACTCGTCATCGTCCGTGGTGAAAAGGTCGGGGGGTATTTCTTTAGCCAGTGGCCTCTTCAGGTCTTCGGGCAGCACTTTTATCTTGCGCAGGACCAGGGAGCAGCCAGCCTGCTCGGCGAGCATTTCTGCTTTTTCCGTCAGGACCCGGACCACCTGCCCCCCGATTATTCCCAGTCCCATCAGGCCGATGCCAATGCTTCTCTTTTCCATGCCACCTCTTACCTCGCTACTTGTTTTAGCCTCTGGCTGCCTGCTCAATCGCCCAGGATTTTTTCTCAGCATCAAGGGAGTTAATGATTTCGTTGCCCTCGTCGTCTAACAGCGCTGCCATCCACTCATCAAAGGCTTTGGTCTTCAGGTAGTCCCTGTATTCGGTATCGATGCGCCTGTCGGCATCTTGGGCAGGAATCTCTATCAGCCAGTAACCGCCCTTGGTTGTTGTCGTTTCATCACGCAGCGGCTCGCTCATCACGCCCGGTTCCGTTTCCGAAGCATGGGCATATTCATCAACCAGCCCGCTCATCTCACCCGGTGAAACCAGGTATTCCCCTTCGTTGGAGGAAACGCCTTGCATCTGGGAATGTTCTACCGCCAGGGGACCCCACTCCTCTCCGGCCTCCAGTTGACGTTTGATGTTTTGTGCCTCTTCTTCGCTGCCGAAGAGCATTACCTGAATATGGGTTTCTTCTTCCTCTTCATCCCTGTCCAGGACTCTGACCAGCCAGTAGCCGACCCATTTCTGGGCTTCGTCATCGTAAATTGGCGGGCTCAATTCCTCCCCCCTTTGACTGAAAATATCATCGACAATTGAAGTCTGCAACATCTCTTGCAGAATAACTCTGGGTACCCAGCCCAGGTCGCCCCCTCTACTTCTGGAAATTGGCTCAAGGCTCAACTCTTCGGCAAGTTCGCCGAAGTCTTCTCCGTCTTCCAGCCGGCTCCTGACGTCCAGAGCCTGTGACTCGCTCTCCAGCATCATTGCCATGACCTGTCTCTGTTCGGCAAACAGGGGTACCTGGGAGTCAAAATGTGCATCCAGCAAGCGGTCGGTTAATAACTGCTGCCTGATTAGGTCACGGTAGACCTCTTCATCAGGCAGGTCGTTTTCTCTGAGTTCCTTTACAACTTCTTCGTCGGTGATGCTGAACCCAAGTTCCAGGGCGCCCTGTCTGAGGAGTTCAGTGCGCTGTATATTTTGCAGGGCGCTATCGGCAACATATGAGAGGTCAGATACCGAATGATAAGCGCCTTCCAGTTTCAGCATTTCCACATAATAATCCATGGCGAACTCAGTGCCATTCACCTTGATGACCGTCTCTCGCATTGGCTTGAACTGGCCAAGATACCAGCCAACGCCCACGACAGCAAGCGCCAGAACGATGACGAAGATGCCCGTCGCCAGGATTATACGCTGTCGTTTTTTCTGCCGCTCCCAGCGTGAAATCTGTCGCGGCGTCAGTATATGCTGTGGTTTCTCCGGTTTTTTCTTAGACAAGTCTACACCCTTCTTTTCATCATAATGGCAATATTCTCTTATATTTATAACGTAAAAGCGTTATCTTTTCAAATGTGAACCGGGGCTCGTCTCTATCGGCAACCGTATCGACGATGCATTAATCTACATCAGACAATATATTTTAGCGCATCTGCAACAGAATTTTAATGGCTGATTAACCGCGGTAAGACGCTTGTAAATGGTTTTGAGGACGGATACTGCCATAGCTCTGAATCCGTATGTGAAGCAGCATTGACAACGATGGCCAGGCGGCCCGTACCTGACATACTTGACATTTGATAGTTGGCGAATTAGTATTGCTTATGTAAAACGAATTGGAACATAGCCGGGAAAATAGCGGAGGGATATTGCGGCATGTTTAAATTGCTTGGACGAAAGCGTGGAGAAAAGGGCACCGGCACTGCGCAGGTTGAAGAAAACCAGAGGGATGAGGCCGTTGTGGATGAAGGAAACGGAGAACGGCTGGTTGAGAAGGTCGGTGACCTTGTGGAGCAGCATGGCATTTCGTCTGCGGCTTCAGTCCGGTCCATCATCAAGGCGGCGATTAGTAGCGCCGAGCAGATTGTTGACAGCGTGAAAACGCAGGTGGTGGCGGAGGCCCGGCAGGAAGCGGCGAGAATCATTACTGAGGCCAAGAATGAGGCGGATAAGATAAATGAGGGTAAGGCGCCGCTTCAGGAAGAGGCTGCGGAAGAAATAATTGCCGGGAGCCAACCGGTTGCCGAAGATAGAACGGATGAGCCGGTCCTTACTGAAGAAGATGCGGTTGCGTTGAAAGAGGAAGAGGCGATTCAAATCCAGGAGAAAATTGAGGAGCCGGTGGCCGAAGTGACCGCCCCGCAGGAGGAAGAGACCGCTGCCACAGAGACTGTGGCCGGGGAAGCTTTGGCCGAAGAGGCTGTAGCCGAAGAAAAGGGGCCGGAAAAGGCCGGTAAGAAAGAATGGAAAGCACCGAAGAAACAACACGGAAGGGTCGCCACCATGGAAGAAAGCCGGTCTCTGTATACCGGAGAGGTTGATTTATCCGTTGAGGTGCCGGTTGAGCCAACGATGGTAGCCAGTCTGTATAGCTACCTGCAAACCACACCCGAAATAAAATTTGTCCGCACCACAGGTTCCTGGAACAAGGGAAGCACCATAACCGTAGTGCTGGATAAGCCCATTCCTTTGATTTCGGAGCTCGCCTCCAGGCTGCCTGAGGCGGATATTTTACCGGAACGACCTGATGTAAGCGGTCATGTGAAGGATAGAAGAGGAATGCGGAGAATTAGCATTTCCCTGAAGGATTAATAGCATTCTCGTCATAATCAGGAAGAGCACCGGGTTGTCCAGTATCCGTAACATTTTACCGAAAACGTAGGTCATCCTGCCTGCCAGAGCCAGGAGAGGAAGAGCCAGAAGGACGGTGCCTCTTCCGTAATCAAGGTGAAGCTTGTCGCCATTGACAGAGGTAACCCCCTCGGCGACATAACCCAGTATCACCAGAACGAAGACTAATACCAGTGATGCGTAAGCTAGAGGCAGCCAGCGCCTCTTCCCTGGAGCATAGAAAGAAGAAGCGAAGCAGTAAAATTGCACTGCCATCAGGGTGTATGTAACGACAATGGCTTTAAGTAAAAAGTCATTATATTGAGGGAATAAATTGCTGCGTAGAAAAATGTCGGTGAGGCTCCATACCATTGCCGCGAGCAGAAATAGAATAAACAATCTATGTCGTTTCTGCCAGGGGCGGCTGCTAATTGTGGTAATAAGCAGCGGAATATAGGCAATCGTAGCCGTTAAAGGTATCAGGGCG
>JADHXF010000097.1 GCA_016783105.1 Dehalococcoidales bacterium
AATAGGGGTTTTGCAGACCCCCGCCTTATCCACTTGGCTACGTCGCCTCTGGAGCGGAAGACGAGATTCGAACTCGCGACCCTCTCCTTGGCAAGGAGATGCTCTACCACTGAGCCACTTCCGCTCTTCTATTCAGTTGGTGCCGAAGGGGGGATTTGAACCCCCACGAGCTTGCGCTCACTAGCCCCTCAAGCTAGCGCGTCTACCAATTCCGCCACCTCGGCACGGTCTTACCTGGCAGGAGTGGGAGGACTCGAACCCCCGACCGGCGGTTTTGGAGACCGCTGCTCTACCAAACTGAGCTACACTCCTCTGTTCAAGCTTTATATTTTAGCATAGGTGTCAATCAATGTGAAGCAGCGCCCGCCCCTTCAGCGCCCCCGTATGCTTCCCCTTGTCCACCACCACCGCTCCGTTGACTATTACGTAATCAATGCCGACCGGGTACTGCTTCGGCTCTTCAAAGGTGGCTTTATCGGCGATGGTCTCCGGATTGAAGACGACCAGGTCAGCGGCCAGTCCCTCTTTCACCAGGCCGCGGTCGCTCAGGCCGAGGCGCTGCGCCGGCGCTGACGTCAGGTGACGGATAATTTCTTCGAGGCTCAGCACGCCCAGTTCGCGACTGTAGCGCGCGATAAAGCGGGGAAAGGTGCCCCAGGCACGGGGGTTGGGCCTGTCGCCAACGAGGATGCCGTCGCTGCCGGCCATATGACAGGGGTGCTTCATGATGCGCTGCATATCCTCTTCGTTGCCGAGAAGGCTCAGGTGACCAACTGCCAGCTCCTCTTCCCGCATCAGGTCGCAGGCAAAATCGACCACCTCCCTGCCGGCCATACCGGCCGCTTCGAGTATGGTCTTGCCGACATAGAGGCTGTTTTTTGCAGAGGGCACGCAGGTCAGGACAACCTTGTCCCAGGGGACATTCAAAGCCCTTATTTCAGCGCTTATTTTATCCTTTGTTTCAGTCTGACTTAGCCTCTCCAGGATGGCCTCCGGCCCGCCCTCGTGAGCCCAGCGCGGCAGGAAGACCAGCAGCAATGTGCTCTGAGCGATGTAGGGATAGCTGTCAAAGGTAACGTCAATGCCTTTAGCCCGTGCTTCGTCGATGAGGGCCAGCATCTCGGTTGATGTGCCCTGGGTGGTGGGGTATGACACCGAGAAATGCGAGAAATGCGTCTTCACCCCGGTCTTCTCCGCAATCCGCAGCACTTCCTTGATGGACTCAATCAAACCGAGGTCGTTTTTCCGCACGTGCCAGACGGATACACCGTCGTACTCGGCAACCGTCTCGCAGATTTTTATCAGTTCTTCCTCTTTGGCGTAGCGACAGGGGAAGTAGTCAAGACCGGTGGAAAATCCAACGGCTCCCTCCCGCATTCCCCGCGCTATCAGCGCCTGCATTGCTGCCATTTCCCCGGCGTTGGCAGTGCGGTCGACAAAGCCCATGGTTTCCAGACGCAGGGCGTTGTGGGGCACGAGGTAGGCCACGTTAATGGCTACTTTCTGGTTGAAATCGGCAAGGAACTCAGCGACCGTGTTCCAGGCCCAGGCGATGTTGGGGTTGCCGTTCAGCCCGGCGAGGTAGCTCCGCATCATCCGCAGGTTATCGGGGGATAAGGGGGCGTAGGACAGGCCGTCCAGCCCAATCAGGTCGGTGGTGACACCCTGCATTACTTTTACCTCATGCCTCGGGTTGGCCAGTATCATGACGTCGGAATGGGTGTGCATGTCGATGAATCCAGGGCAGACCACGAGTCCAGAGGCATCAATTACCCGGCTTGCTTGAGAAGACTCGATACTGCCAATGGCCGCTATCCGCTCACCCTGAAGTCCAACATCAGCAAGATAACCGGGGTTGCCAGCCCCGTCGATTACCCGGCCTCCCCGTATTATAAGGTCGAACATAGCTCCTCCTTAATGCCACGAATTCCTGTCGTGAACCTGTGGCACAAGTTTACTGTATAGGTGGTTGCCGGTCAAACTATCACGTTTTCCACAGTTTGACGGGAAAGGAGCTTATGCCGTAAAGTATCAAAGGTCTGAATCATCCGGCTTAAGTAATCACAAAATAAGAAGGAGGTATCAAAACATGCCATACGGTTCCGGGAAATATACCTATGAACTGGTGAACGATTGGGCAAAGCTGCCCAAAGGCGCATCATTTCTGGACATCGGTGGCATCTCCGTTGATGCGCAGGACAGGGTGTACGTGCTTAACAGGAGCACCGAACATCCGGTAATGGTCTTCGACCGCGAAGGCAACTTTCTGACTTCGTGGGGACAGGGTTTATTCAAGCGCGCTCACGGCAGCGGTGTTGGTCCGGACGGTTCCATCTACTGCACCGATGATAAGAACCATACCGTTCGCAAATTCAGCCCGGAAGGGAAAGTGCTCATGACGCTGGGCAATGAGGACCAACCATCGGATACCGGCTATTGCGAGGAATACCTTGACTTCTTCTGGAGCCTGAACACAATCACCAGGGGTGGAGAGCCATTCAACCGCCCCACCGGGGTAGCGGTGGCTGAATCGGGCAACATTTACGTCGCTGACGGTTACGGCAACGCCCGGGTGCACAAGTTCACCTCGGATGGCAAACTGCTGCTATCGTGGGGTGGGCCGGGCTATGGCCCGAGCGAGTTCCGTCTGCCGCATGATATATTCGTGGACAAGCAGGAGCGGGTGTGGGTTCCCGACCGTGAAAACAGCCGCATCCAGATTTTTGACAGCAATGGGAAATTCCTGGACCAGTGGGAGAACGTTTTCCGCCCCACCGATGTTCACATCGACGACGATGGTGTCGTATATGTCTCCGAGCTGTCTCTGCGGGTAAGCATTTTCAGCCCGGATGGCGAAGTGCTGGCGCGCTGGAGCACGCAGGAAGGGGCAAATCTGGACAACGCGCTTTTTGTCGCGCCTCATACGATTGCGCTTGACTCCCGCGGAGATATCTACACTGGTGACGTCTCCTGGACATCCAGTAATAGACATATTGACCGGGGCTCAAATGTGCTGCGGAAGTTCGTCCGCAAATCATAGTTGAAACATATAAACGGGAGAGATAATGGCCAGAAAAAAAGTTATTGTGCCCGAGACCATCCACCCTGCCGGGCCGGAGATTTTAAAGCAGGTGGCTGATGTTATTTATGAAGCGGAGCAGTCGGGTAAGCCTTTACGGGAGTTCACTGACGAGGCACATGCCATCATTGTCCGGTTGGGAGAAATCGATCGGGAAATGCTGGAGCAGGCGAAAAACCTGATGATAATTGCCAAGCACGGCGTCGGCTACGACAACATCGATATTGAAGCGGCCACGCAGAAAAAAGTAGTGGTTATCAATACGCCGCTGGATAACGCCGAATCAGTTGCCGAACATGACCTGGGTCTGATGCTCGCTATTAACAAGAAGATAGTGGAGGCTGACCGGGGTATCCGTATGGGCAAGCCGAAGCCGCGGAAAGATCTGGTCGGGGTGGAACTGAAAGATAAGACACTGGGTCTAATCGGCGTGGGCCATATCGGCGCCACGCTTGCTCACCAGTGCTGGGCGGCGTTCAATATGAGCGTTATCGCGTACGACCCGTATGTTTCGAAGGAAAAAGCCGCCCAGATGGGCGTTACCAAAATCGAGAAACTGGATGATATGCTGCCGGGCGCCGATTACGTTGTCATCTGCGTTCCGCTGACCAAAGAGACGGCCAACCTCATTGGCACCAGGGAATTGAATCTGATGAAGCCCGATGCTTTTCTGATAAACAGCTCGCGGGGCGGCATCGTTGATGAGCCGGCTCTTTACGACTCTCTGGTCAAGGGTACAATCGCCGGGGCGGCGATGGACGTTTTCCTCGAAGAGCCGCCAGCTACAGACCATCCGCTGTTCAGCCTGGACAACTTCATCGGTACGCCGCACATTGCCGGCGGCACCACGGAGGCGATGCGGCGGATGGCGACGACATGCGCGGAGGAAATTCTCAGGGTGTTCCGCGGCGAAAGGCCGAAATTCCCCATAAACCCTGAAGTGCTTGACTAGCCGCTGTTTGTTAAAGTAAAGGGGGGAGTGTTTGTTTATCCACTCCCCCCTTTTTATTATTGGAGCTCTGAAATCACGTATCTCTAGACGAAAGTCATACCGCCGTCAACCAGCAGTGTCTGGCCGGTGATGTAGCTGGATGCGTCTGATGCCAGAAACACGGCGGTGCCGGCATAGTCTTTTGGATAAGCCTCCCGGCCTAGCGGTATATTAGCAACGATTTTTTTCAATTCATCCGGATTATCTTCAAAGTATTTCTGGTTAATTGGCGTCATGGTCAGTCCCGGGCCGATGGCATTGACGTTGATATTATATTTGCTCCACTCAAGGGCGAGAGCGCGGGTCAGTTGGGAGACGCCGGCTTTGCCTGTAGCATAAACCCCCCGCCCTGGCTGTACTATCTGCGACAGAATGGAAGAGATGTTGATGATTCTGCCCTTTTTCTTTTTAATCATCTCTCTGCCAACGAGCTGGCTGCAGAGGAAGAGGCCTCTGAGGTTGGTATTGATTATGGTATCCCATTCGTTCTCCTCAAATTCCTCCAGCGGTTTGCGTATCATCACGGCGGCGTTATTGACAAGGATATCTATTTTCTGAAACTGGCTCATCACCTTTTCCACCATGGCGGCAATGGAAGCCTTCTGGCTGACATCGGTGGGGATGGCTATGGCAGTGAATCCTTCTTTCTGCAGTGTTTCTGCCGCTTTCTGTCCCTCGGCGGCACGTCGGTTGGTGATGACCACCGTCGCTCCGGCACCGACAAGGCCCCGGGTGATGCCGAAGCCAATGCCCTGGTTGCCACCGGTGACGATGGCGATTTTCCCCGACAGGTCAAACATGTTCATTGTCCGGCCTCCTTATTTCATCTCCTGGTGGAAATTTTTCAGCTTGTTCTGGAATTCCGGCTTGTCCCAGACTTCCGGGTTGACCAGGGTCGCTGGCTTCTCCCCATCAATCATCTGGCGTATCTGTTGGGCAATAAGTTCCCACATGGTGATGTAAAATTCGTCGGTCATGGCGATGGAATGCGGAGTAAA